>NZ_JBPYCS010000008.1:0-101422 GCF_051846935.1 Virgibacillus sp. W0430 | reverse complement strand
TACAAGATCCGTATGAAAGTAGTAAATACTATACGAAAAAGTAACATTAACGGAGGTTATGTATGAATTTAATAAATGTGTTATGGGGACTATTTGGAGTATTGGTTATTTGCGGTATTGCGTTTATATTTTCCAGTGATAAAAGAAAAGTAAGTCCACGATTAATTGGTAGTGCACTTTTGTTTGAAATTGTATTCGCTTGGTTTGTTTTGAATTCCAAAATCGGGACGATCATTTTAAAAGCAATTTCTGATTTTGTAAATGTCATTATTAGCTATGCAAACGAAGGAATTAACTTTGTTTTTGGTGGATTGTATACTGAGGAGTCAGGAATTACATTTGTTGTAGCGTTCAACGTACTCCCTATGATTATTTTCTTTGCATCATTAATTGCAATTTTATACTACTTAAATGTGATGCCGTTTATTTTTAAATACGTTGGTGGTTTCTTTTCGAAAATATTCACGTCTACTAAACGCGAATCGGTCGTAGCTGCAGCAAATATCTTTCTCGGACAAACAGAATCCCCTTTAGTCGTACGACCTTATCTGTCAAGGATGTCTGTGTCAGAGATTTTTGCAGTTATGACAGTTGGACTCGCTTCAGTGGCAGGTACAATGTTAGCCGCGTATTCCTTACTCGGTGTAAAACTGGAATATTTACTTGTAGCAAGTTTTATGGCTGCACCTTCAGGCTTAATCATTGCCAAGCTCTTTCATCCAGAAACGGAGGATGTGAAGGAAGACGAGCATATTGAAATTTCGAAAGAAAATGACGCATCAAATGTAATTGATGCTGCTTCTAAAGGCGCTGGAAATGGATTGCAAATTGCATTAATCGTTGGAGCGACGCTTGTTGCATTTGTTGCAATCATATATATGGTAAATGGCTTTATCGGATATGTGAGTGGCTGGTTTGGTGTGGAAACAAGCTTGCAACAACTATTAGGATATGTAATTGCTCCGCTCGCATTTGCGATTGGAATACCGTGGCAGGATGCCGTATTTGCAGGTTCATTGCTTGGAGAAAAGATCGTACTTACTGAATTTATCGCTTATATTAACTTTGTGAATGGATTGGATCAAGTGAGTGCAAAGACAGAAATGATTATTACGTTTGCCCTTTGTGGGTTTGCGAATTTCACTTCAATGGCAACTTTATCGAGTACGCTAAGCAGCTTGAATCCAGAAAGACGACCGCTGTTTATGAAACTGTCGTTTAAAAGTGTTATTGCAGGTGCTTTAGCTTCTATGCTAAGTGGCTCTATAGCTGGCATGTTTTTTGTATAAAAGCACACATTTTGAAAGTAGCACTATTTACCATGTCAACGGTGTAAAGAGAAATTCATTCGCCAATCACATGCAATTCTTGTCTGCAAGGGGGAATTCTTTTATAAGCCTTGCAGACTTCATTTTAAAAACGACCTAATAATTAGTAACGGAGGAATACGAATGACTGAACAGCATAATCAGACAGGACCGATGCTAGCTTACCTTAATAATACGGTTAAATACGATGAAGGTTCTGTTGTTTTACTAAATCGTCGTTTATATCCAGAAAAAACGACGTATGAAACATGTTCAACGTATGAAGATGTAGCTCGAGCGATTGAAGATATGACAATACAAGGCGCAATTGTTATCGCGATTGCAGCAGGATATGGCTTTGTTATTGGGCTGGAGGATAAAGGATCGCTTACAGGTACAGAATTACAGGCATATGCAAACGAAGTATATGATCGTCTACTAGCTACACGGCCAACAGGGCAACGGTTAAAAGTGATTCTTGATGCGTGCATGGAAACGGCGAAGGAAAAAATAAACGCTGGGGAAAATGGAGAGGCAGTAGCCCGAGCAGTGCATGACTTGATGGACAAAGAGACAGAAAAGGCGGATTATATTGCAATGCAATGTGGGAAAAACACCGCAAACTTATTAGAAGATGGGGACAAGGTCTTGACGCATTGCTTTGCGGATTCAGCTTTAATCCACATGCTGCTTGAAGCAAAAAAACAAGGGAAAACGATTGAAATGTATTGTACAGAGACACGACCATATTTTCAAGGTGCACGTCTTACTGCTCATTCAATTAAGGAAACAGGTACAAAGGTAACGCTTGTAACAGATAATATGCCAGGATTTTTAATGGAACAAGGCATGGTCACGAAATTAGTTACTGCATCAGACAAAATAACGCTTGAAGGACACATTTGTAATAAAATTGGTACGTATCAATATGCTGTTGTTGCACAGCATCATAACATTCCTTTTTATGTACTTGGTTATGAAGGGCCAGATGAGAATTCACCACATATCGATCAAATTGAAATTGAATTCCGTGATGAAGAGGAAATATTTTATGCAAGAGACGTGCGAACGGCGGTTGAAGGAATTCGTGGATTATACCCTTCATTTGACATTGTAACACCGAATTTTGTTGATGCTATTGTAACTTATAAAGGCGTATTTGCAGCACGTACGATTAAGGATCATATTCGAATGGAGAAGTCTTCGAATTAACATGCTCATTGCGACTCATTTAAGACGGTATCTTTATTAAAGAAGTGTAATGTGAAAAAGAGAACGTTAAGGGAAGGGGAGCGTGTACGTGATGCAAATAAAAAAACACCCATCACTTCCAGACAGAATTTATGAGAAGTTGGTAGAGCTTATTCAAAATGGGACTTGGCACGTAGGAGAGAGGTTAGCGTCAGAAAAAGAATTAGCAAGTTCATTGCACGTAAGCCGAACAGCCTTAAGGGAAGCCTTGCAACGGTTGGAGCTTGATGGATATATAGACCGCCGGCATGGTGTCGGAACATTTGTCCGAAACACGGAATCAAAGCTGATGGCAGGGCTTGAGGAACTTGAAAGTATGACCACCTTTATTAAAAAACGTGGGTTTCAGCTTGGAACAACCGATGTTAAGGTGGAGACGATCCCAGCTTCGAAGGAAATTGAAAAGTTTTTGCAGCTAAATCGTGGAGATCGAGTCACTTGTTTTGAAAGAGTGCGCACGGCTGATTCGAAAGCATTTGCTTTTGACATTGCAATCGCACCAGTAGAATTATTAGATGCCCCCTTTACAGCAAACACAAATTTTGAATCTATTTTTAATTATTTAGAAGAAGAAAAACAGACGCATATTACGCATTCAAATTGTACGATTTATGCAGAAAATGCAACCGTTGAAATCGCAAATAAATTAAATGTGACTCCAGGTGAATCCTTGCAAGTGTTAGAGCAAATCTATTTTGCAAAGGATGCACCATTATATTATGGGAAGAGTTATATTCGGACAGATTTGCTCCGATTTCACATTATAAGAAAGCGTAGATAGGGAGTGATCTCTTGAACTTAGATGCAAGTATTTTAATTACAAACACACATATCGTACCAATGACGAAAGAAGCAGATCGGATAGAAAATGGCTATATTTATATACAATCAGGGAAGATAGAAGCTGTAGGCGTTGGCGAATATCCAAAAGAATATACAGCAGCCGATAAAATAATTGATGGGGAAGGAATGATCGCTATTCCAGGGCTCATTAATGCGCATACCCATACACCGATGAGTATATTGCGCGGCTATGCGGATGATCTTCCTTTGATGAAATGGTTGAATGAAATTTGGGCTGTAGAGGATCGAATGACCCATGAGGATATGTATTGGGCATCCATGTTAAGCATGGCGGAGATGATTAAATCCGGTACAACGACATTTGCAGACATGTATTTTGGAATGCAACGGATCGCAACAGGTGTTGAACAATCTGGCTTACGAGCGATTTTAGCACAAGGGATTATCGAAGGGAAACAAAATACCGATGATCAGCTCGCTTCCTCCGTTTCACTTGTTTTAAATTGGCATAATGCTGCAAATGGCCGCATCCAAACGATGCTTTGTCCTCATGCGCCATATACGTGCTCACCAGAAACAATAAAAAAAATTATTGTCCAAGCGGAGCGATTGGATGTAGGGATTCATACACACTTGGCTGAAACAAGAGATGAATTGCGAATTATTTCCGAAAGGTATAATCGGACACCAATCAAATTGATGGAAGAAGTTGGCTTATTCTCTCGCCATGTTATTGCAGCTCATGGTGTACATTTGACACCTGAGGAAATTTTAATTTTAAAACAACGAAATGTTGGAATTATTCATAATCCAAAAAGCAATATGAAGCTTGCTAGTGGTGTGGCGCCAATTACTGACTTAGTAAAAGCAGACGTCGCAGTCGGGCTTGGAACGGATGGTTCAGCGAGCAACAATGTTTTAGATATGTTTGAAGAGATGCGATTTGCGAGTTTTCTCCAAAAAGTTACACTAGAAGACCCGACAGCTTTACCTGCCTATACGACGTTACAATTGGCAACAAGTCTAGGTGCTCAAGCAGTTGGATTAAACAAAGATATCGGTACGATTGAAATAGGAAAAAAAGCAGATATTACGTTAGTGGATTTACAAAGCACGCATACTACACCTGTCAATAATGTGGAGTCACAGCTCGTTTATGCTGCAAAAGCAGCAGACGTTGCCTATACGATTGTCGATGGGCAGGTGCTGTATGAAAATGGAAATCTACTTACAATCGACGAAGAAGCAGTGCGTTGGCATATAGCACAAATTAAAGAAAAGTTACTGTAATTAAAAAGCTGCTAGGTGCACATTTATTTCAATAAAGTGGTTGACGCTTAAGCATATAAACGAGGAGATAAAAAATGAGAGAAGAACTATTAAAATTTGCTAAAATGAGTTCAAAAAATGGGCTAACAGTAGGAACGGCAGGAAATGTTAGTGTTCGAAAAGGAGATATTATTTATATTACACCTTCAGCTTTACCATACGATGAAATGGAAATTGATGACGTGTTAGAAGTCGATGTCCATAGCGGAAAAGTTGTGAAAGGACATCGAAACCCTTCGTCTGAAACTTCCATGCACCGGTATATTTACGAAAAGGATGAACGAGTTGGTGCGATTGTGCACACCCATTCGACCTATGCGACTATTTTTGCTTGTGCAAATTTAGCAATTCCACCGGTACATTATACAATTGCTGACATTGGTCGAGAAGTGCCAGTTGCGCCATACGCCCGATACGGATCAGAAAAACTAGCACAATATGCAGTGGAGACGATTAATAAAGAGAAATGTAATGGAATTTTACTTGCTAACCATGGAGTTGTAGCTGTTGGAGAAACGTTGGCTGATGCATACCGCCGAGCGGAAGTGATTGAAGAAGTAGCACATCTTGCTTATGGTAGCTATAATTTGAAACGCGTACACCCTTTAACAGATGAAGCGTTGGACGAAGCATTGGAAGGCTTTAAAACTTACGTAAGTGGTTGATTATAAAATAGTGAAGGTGAACAATATTAAGAGAGCATATTATGAAGCGTATTGAACTGCATGCCTAATTGGAAGACTTATGTCTAACAATTAGGCTGTAATTCAATTCAAAAAGCTTTTTTTATTTGGAGCTATTTGAGTCAATTTCATAATTGCCATTTTAAAAAATGACAAAAGAACAGAATTTTAAAATCGACTTAAAAATGCTGTGTTCCATCCGAATCCACTCCGCTTTCCGCAGGCAATGCCTCAACTAATTTTAAACGTTTTTCCCAAAAACTTTTAAAATGGATTTTCGGCTGTTGCTATTCCTGCAGCAGTCTGCGTGGATCCGGATTCCACATAGACGAGTTGGTGTTGCTATGCAACCTCTGTTTCTTGGTAGAATGCTGTATGAATTCGTTCAACGGCTATACGTCGATTACAGATGATTTTCCAAGCTTTTGGAGCAATATGTCTTCGAAGATTTTTGGTGATCTCACCTTAAATACTTTTTGACAAATGCCTTCAGTAGCCAATGGACAATGGATACATTCCTTGGGGCTTGTGTATTTCAAGGTCTCGTATTCTCTTTCAGCCTTTTCTTTTCACCATTGTTCACGCTCTTCCTTTAGGTTACACCTACGTTTCTTAGGTTCAGATTTGGTTTTTTCCTTCTTTGGCGGAGCCTTCTTGTTACGTCCTTGTCCTTAGTCGCTTTTTTGATCTAAATATTCGTTAGGCTCATTTCCATCTTCTGCATGATTTTTAAAAGGGCTTTTACGGCCATTCCGATGTTCTCCGCTTTGTTCATTTTTCTTAAATTGGTTATTTCTCTTTTTACTATTGTTGCTCATTCGCTTCAGCTCCTCCATTGCCTTTGCTCATTAGTTTGGCAATTGCGTTGAAATTTATGCGAGCAATTTGAGACTGCTCATGTTTTATTTACAACTACTTTAATCCGTCTAACCTTGACTTGTAAGTGTGCCACACTTTTTTTCTCTTTTTTTATTCGTCCAATTTGCGAGAAATATTCCAATAAATATAAAGATACCGCCAACATAACCGAACCACTCTATTTTTTCATCTAGCAATATCCACCCGGATAACACACCAAACAGAGGCGCAAGAAATAAAAACGCACTTGTTTTGCCTGGGTCTCCTTTCTGCAATAAATAAAACCAAACTGCAAATTGAACGACAGAAGCCATAATTGCTAGCCATAGTAAAATGAAAATGGATAAAGGAACAATTTCAAAGAATGGTTTTTCAAATAGAAGACTACTTCCAAACAGAATAATGCCACCGAACAGCATTTGATAAGCAGTTAAAACCCACACATTGTACGAGTTACCCCACGTCTTAATAATTAATGTGCCAATTGCCCATGACACTGCGGAAAGAAAACCGAGTAAGGTCCCGACTTTTAACTCGACATGAGCGCCAAACGTAATAAATACCCCTATAAATCCGACAACCACTCCGATCCACTGCAACGCTTGATAGCGCAGCTTCAAAAAAAACGTTCCAAATAGGATGACGAGAAGTGGATTAATAAAAGTTAAGATGGACGATTCGCCAGCTGTTATTGTACGTAAGCTAACAAAAATGCAGCCCATAACACCAGCTGTTTGAAATAAGCCGATAATGAATATTTTGAGCCAATCTTTATATGTTTTTGGATGGGATTGTTTTGTTATGAAAACGATTATCGCCATAATAATTCCCGCTAATGTAAAGCGTAAAGCTACTAACAAAAGGGGAGATGCATATAGGAGTCCAATTTTTCCAATGGCAAATGCGGACCCCATTAAGGAAGTCGTTAAGATAACTAAAATCCCCAAATAAACTTTATTCATATGTTCCCCTTTCGGAATAACAAGTAAATGGTCTTTTTGCAACTATTCAATCGTATGATTCTATTGTAACGGAATGAGTTTTCCTTGTCAGTTGCCTATCCTTCCGATTAAAATGAATTCCATATAACAGCGTATGACTCGGGCAGTTGTTCCTAAACACTTCATTTTCGTTTACGTTGCTTGCACGTTGGATTGGAAGTGCAGCCCTTTGCTATACTTCATATTAACTCATTTGATTCAATTTCATTAAAACAGGGTATAAATTGGATAGCAAAAATAATGAAGCTACATGTCATACGTCCATCTTCTTAAGACCGTAAAGCCGAAATAGAATATAAAGGGGTGAAGGTGTGGAGGAAATCGTATTAAGATTTGGATTAGCAGCATTTCTAGGGATGATTATTGGCCTGGAGCGTGAATTAAAAAACAAACCACTTGGACTAAAGACGTGTATCGTTATTTCCGTAGCAAGCTGCTTATTGACAGTCGTTTCTATCGATGCGGCAAAACAGTTTGCAGATGCATCGGAAAACATCCGAACAGATCCTATGCGTTTGGCGGCACAGATTGTTAGTGGAATTGGATTTTTAGGCGCTGGAGTAATATTAAGGCGTGGCGGTCTGACCGTTTCTGGGCTTACAACTGCCGCAATAATATGGGCTGCCGCAGGGATTGGGATCGCAGTTGGTGGGGGATTTTATTTTGATGCAATTCTTGCAGCCGTATTTATTTTATTTAGCTTAAAGGTTTTACCTGCGATTATAGGCGTTATCGGCCCAAAGCGATTACGAGCCCGCGAGATGAAATTGACAATTTACGTTTCAAATAATGAAGAAATCGATCAAATAATTACACAGTTAAAACAAAAAAAGCTTGAAATAAAAAGTATGAAAATAGAAGACTTACCAGAAGGGAATTTCCAATTAGGGATCAATATTTTTACTGTGAAAGATTATTTAGCGACGGATATATATACTTATATCCATAAAATGAAAGGGGTGCAAAGTGCAAAGGTCGAAACCGTTTAAATGATTTATTACGCGTACAGAAGCTGCCCACTGTTATTTTGTTTACCTTCTAAATAACGTTTAAACAAATCAAGAAACGAATCGTTTTCTATCATTTATAGATCTATTCCGCAATCGTTGAAAGTAAGGCAAAAACAGACTTATAAACATTCCAGTAATTATTGCGTTAAGCAATGTACCGATCCCAATTGCTCCATTAAATAAAAAGGCAATAATGACAAGGGCAACATTAATAAGTGCTCGCGAATACGTAACATTTAAACCAGTTATATTCGAGACGATAAGCATAGAGCGATCCATCGGGTTTGGGGCAATTTCTGACTGTAAATAAATAGAAATTCCTAATCCAGTTAGTAAAAGGCTTGCTATTAAATATAACCATTGGCCAATTAATGTATGTGGAACAAAAGAGAGATTAAGCATAAACAACCAAAAATCAATACCAATTCCAGTAATTAAAGATGTAATTAAAGCAAAGTATTCCGGCTTTTTTCGTTCAGCTAGTGCATTGCATGCAATCATTGATGCTCCTACAACAATTTCCCAGCTACCTACGGAAAGGCCAAAAGTACGATATAAACCAACGAGTAGTGCATCAAAAGGAGATGTCCCAAGTTGTGATCCAATTGCGAGTGCGATACCTAACGTTAAAATAATCAACCCGGACAAATAATAGTAGATTCCAGCCTGTTGTAAGCGCAAACCTTTCTCCTCCCTTAACGTAGTCATATGTGCAAGTCTTGCTTTATTTCAATTTACTTTAAAATGCTTGTAGTCTAAGTTACGATGCATTTATTTCCATCTTACCGGACGGAAGTTGATTACTGTATCGTGTCGTTATAGAAATGAAATTGGATGCTGCTTATCGTACGATGGTGCGTTTCTATAGTTATCCCTTCTACTATAGCAAATAAAGGGTTGAAGATGGTATATTTTCGTTTATCCATTACTGAAAACAATCCGTATTAATCCTTTAGTCTAGTGCTAGTGGTTGTTATGAAATAGATAAGAATAGACTCGGAATGTTTATTCTTACGCACTTCCCTTGTCTATTCCTATTTACAGCTGAATTATTACTAATCGCTTTTAAGTGTGGTATCCCAGCTTTATGCTGCAACATGTTTTTCGGTCTGCATAGATCCGATTTATTGCTAGATCCATTATTAAAGATTTGTTATGAAAGTGCTTTTAAACCGGTCACTCCTGCAATGATCATCACTAAACTAACGATTCGAAACATGCTTTTCGATTCGCTAAAAAAAAGCATATTCATAATAACGGCACCAGCAGTCCCAAATCCAACATAAACAGAATATGCAACACTGACGAGCAAGTACGAAAACGACATATAAATAAAAGCAAATGAAACAGCGATACCTCCAAAATAGATGAATCCATTTCGTAAATTTCGGTCTGTGCTGTATAATCGCAGTCCGAGTACACCGACCATTTCACATGCTGAAGCGAGTGCAACAAATAACCAGCCCATTAAGCCATTTCTCCCTTCTTATCTGCGCTTGATCGGTTATCAGCAACATTTAAACCAATGACACCGATAATGATTAGCCCCATAAAAAGAATTTTACTATTTGTTAGTTGTTCATTGAAAATGAATACGTCCATTAATGCTGTTCCAATTGTTCCGGCCGCGGCAAATATGGCGTATACCGTTCCAGTTGGTAACGATTCGCATGCACGCGATAAAAAGTGTAGATCGAGTAGTATAAAAACTACGATTAGTGCCCAATGCCACCACGTACTTGCCACATTAAATCCAAAAATCCAAATGAGCTCAAAAAGACTTGTTAAGCCAACATAAATCCAGGCTTTATTTTTCATGTGTAAAATCCTTTCTGCACAAAATGACTGACATTCAGTCATTTTATTGAATGTATAGTTTGGTTGCTGCAATCGACCTCAAGCACAAAGTTGCTTATGAGGCTAAAGCATTCAAAATAAAATTTAAGACATCTTGTTTTTTTTGTTCCATTTCATCGTCATCTAATTCACTATATAAAAAGGATTGTTCAGCACCAGACTCAATAACGCCAATTAATAAAACAGCAGTACGATCTGTTGAAATAGTTGAACGTATGGCTTTCTGTTGAATTGCTTGTTCTAAAAAATTGCTCATCCACTTATAATAAGGGGCGTAAATAATTTCCCAGTCTTTTAAGTGTTCACTAGACGCCATTCCTGCAAGCATAAGCGAAAAAATTTCGCGGTTATTACTAGTAACTTGAAAAACAGCATGAATAATTTGTTCCAGTTGTTTCGGGAAGGGATCTGACGGTTCATATTGCTGTTGAATTTCTTTCAAGGTTTTTTCCATCATAACGGTTGCAATTGATGGCATCACAGCTAATTTAGAAGAAAAGTATAAATAAAAAGTACCTTGGGCAATTCCGGCCCCTTTTACAATGTCGGATACTTTCGTTTTTTCAATTCCCTTTTCACGAAAGACGGAAATTGCAGATGCAATAATTTTATCCTTTTTATTGTCCATTGGATTCTCCTCGGAATATGATGTAATTGAAACGGCATAATAAAATGACTGACTGTCATTCATTTTATTATGCCGTGTAAAAAAAGTCAACGGGAGTCGCTTTAATGAGTGCGTCACGTATTTGTTGGTGGCTATTTTAGAGCCATGAAAAAACACGCTGCGGGCGGTTATTGTCGCCGTTGGTATGCGTAAAATGTTTGTGGGGGAACAGATGCACGAATCTAACTAGATAATATGTAATCAATTTTACTTCGAACGATATACATGAATAACACGGTTGATTTTCACTGCAGATGGGTGCTTTCCGCGGGCACGGAAAGCGTAGTGTATATCTACTGCGGTCGGTAGGAATCAATACTAAAATTAACGAATACAAAGAGAGGTTTTTTAACTTCTTAAAATAACACCCACAAATACGTGACTCAATCTCGCCGTTGACATAGCTTTTGCTTTCTGTGGGCAATGTCTTAACTAACTTAAAAAGTTTATCCAACTTTTTAAATGGATTTTCACGTCTTGCTATTCCCACTGAAGTTCTCGCATATGTCAACGACTATTCATAAAGAACTGCGGAAAGTCATCATGTTTTTAGAAGTTGAAGCTAGACAGCTAACGATACCATGTATTTGTAAATTTATGTCGCTTCATTAATCGAATTAACCTTCCAAGTAAAACGAACTTGTTTTTTTGTTAATTACGAATTTGTTCTTGAAATAAAGTATCTAGTGTTTCAGCAATTATAGTTCCTGCTGTTTTTGGTGCAGTTTTTCCTGGAAGGCCAAGCGAAAGCATTGCATTAATTCCATGTGACTTTGCTGCCTCGAAATCCGTTCCACCCGGTGCTGAGGCGAGATCAATAATAATTGTATCTGGTTTCATTTTGCGAATATGCTCTAAGTTTAATACAGGATGTGGAACTGTGTTGATGAAAATGCTCGTATCTTTAATTATCGTTGGTAGTTCATTTATATGGACGGAATTCATTCCTAATTCATCTATTCGAGCCATATGTTCTTGTTTTCGAACAGCAACGGTTACGTTTGCGCCGACATTAGCAAAAAGACGGGCAACGGTAAACCCTACCCTTCCAAAACCGAGCACACAAATTTGTGCACCGTGAATCGTACTTTTTGTATGTTTGATAGCTAACTGTAGTGTCGCTTCTGCGGTAGGAATAGAGTTTCGGATCGCTATATCGTCCCGTGCAAAAATTCGGACGAGTGTTCTAGATGTGGTTATTTCATCTAGATACGAATTTGAAACGCCTGTGTAAATGACACAGTGCTCTGGTGTTTTGGTGATCATTTCTTTCGTTAATGTAATATCTTTTTTGGAGTAAGTAGTACTCACGATGCCGTCTTCTGTTGTACCAGTGACAGGCAAGATAATAGTATCCATTGTGCTTAAATCGACCTCAGACAGATCTACTCGTTTGCCCGCATCGTCAAATTGGTCAATTTCATCAAAGCCTACTAAATAAAGTTGTTTGTATGTTGAAGAAAGTTTGCTTACAGCATAAAGATAGCGTTCATCTCCACCTAATAAAAGGATATTTAAGTCGGTTGACATATTAAATTCCACCTTTCAATAGTATTAATAATAACGTAGAATGAATATCGTTATACACTTTTCTAGATAATGAGTTGCCTTGTTAGTTCGATTTCCTATGAAATAAGTAATGGAATGATCGTTTGATGCCAAAACGCTTATTTACAGGAAAATGAATGTGTACTATAATTAATCAAATATAACTGAAAATATATAATTTTACAAATTAAAGTCGGTGTAAAAAACATTTCTCCATAGATAAATTGGTACAAGAAAGCTCTAGATATACTATGCACAGATTAAACATTTAATGATATAGAAATTATAACAACAACTTGGAGGTAATGACGATTAATGATCCCATTATTTGTAGATGTGAGGAAGTTCTTCTAAGTGAAATATTGAGCGAACTGGAACAAGGAACGAGAACGACGAAAGAATTAAAGATACGTACGAGAGCAGGTATGGGGATTTGCCAAGGGAAAACATGCCGACCGCTATTAGAAAAACTGGCTTCTTCGTACAATAAGCAGACTGTACCCGCATCCTCTCAACTCACGCATAATTATCCGATCCGGCCGGTTACATTGAAGGAATTAGCAAATACTGAAGCAAAATAAAAGTAGACGATTTATTTTTTGAAGGAGATGCACGTATGGAAACAGCAGATGCTGTCGTTATAGGCGGCGGTGTAATTGGAGCTTCAATTGCCTATCGTTTGACAGAAGTCGTTGATAATATTGTTTTAATCGATAAAGGCGAAATAGGAGGACAAACTTCTGGCTCCTGTGACAAGGCGATATTTTTACAATCAAAAAAGCCTGGATATCCTATTAAACTTGCAAAAGCAAGCAGAGATATTTATGAAGATTTGGAAGAAGAGCTTGGTGTGCCATTTGAGTTCAAGCAAGCTGGAGGCATGGTGGTCATTGAAAATGAAGCCCATGTTCCATTTATGAAAGAATTCGTTGAAAACCAAAATAAAGCAGGCATCCAAGTACAGCTGTTGGATAGAAAGGAAGCACTATTTGCTCAAGCCTGTTTTTCTCAGCATATAGTAGGGGCAACGTACTGCAATGCGGATGCAGAAGTTAATCCATTGTTATTAAGCAATGCATTTGCAAAGGCCGCTAAGCGTAAAGGAGTGCAGATACGTACACATACGGAAGTAACGAATGTTTTGACGGAAAAAGGTAAAGTGACGGGGGTTGAAACGACACAAGGGAAAATAGCGACACGATATGTTATTAATGCTGCCGGACCTTTTGCCGTAAATATAGCTCGTATGGCGAATATTACTTTACCAATTCAGCCACGGCGAGGTGTAATTCTGATTTCAGAAAGAACGCGTCCAATTGTTAATGGAAATGTTTTGTGTTCACAGTATATCGCTGCTAAACATTTGTCTAGTAGCGAGCGAGCGGTGCCACCGTATGGAATTGGTCTATCCTTAGGGCAAACAGATAGCGGAAACTTATTAATCGGCGGGAGCAGGGAGTTTGTCGGCTTTGAAAAAAAAGTAGCGCCTGATGTGTTTGCTAAGATTGCAGCACATGCCATCCGTATTGCGCCAGCGTTAGAAAGCATTCGAATAATTCGAACGATGACTGGCTTTCGTCCATTCACAGGTGATGGGCTACCGATTATTGATGAAGTAGAAAATGTTAAAGGCTTTATAATTGCTGCAGGCCATGAGGGGGATGGGATTGCTCTTGCGCCGATTACAGGAGTCCTTGTTGCTGATTTAGTAGCAAAAAAAGAAAACGACTTACTTTTACCGCTTAAATTGAACCGTTTTGATCATAGACCACATAAATAAAACAAGATAGCAAGGAAAAAAACGATGCTTGCGTTCCATGTAAGTGAGGTGTAAATGTTATGAATGAAAAAGCCATTGGCATATTAATGCTCGATACTCAATTTCATCGACCATTAGGGGATATTGGAAATAAACAAACGTTTTCCTTTCCGGTTGTTTACAAAACAGTCAAAGGTGCGTCTGTTGCTCGCGTAGTAAATGAAGTAGATCGGTCCGTATTAGATCCATTTATTCATGCTGCCCTTGAGCTTGAAAAGGAAGGGGTAAAAGCTGTTACAACGAGCTGTGGCTTTCTATCAATATATCAAAAAGAGATTCAGCAACGACTGAACGTCCCCTTTTTTTCATCGAGTCTTATGCAAATTCCACTTGCACACTCAATTACAGGGGGAACGGTAGGGGTGCTTACCGCCTCAAAAAAAAGCTTAACGACATCGCATTTAGAAGGAGTGCAAGCGTCTACGTATCCGCTTGTTATTGAGGGAATGGACACCTTTCCTGCTTTTGCTGGTGCAATCATCAATGAAACGGTAGAGCTGGATGAAACGCTTGTCCGTACCGAAATGAAGCAAGCAACGTCTCAACTGATAGAAAAAAACTCGGATATCCGTTCGATCGTTCTAGAATGTACGAATATGCCACCATATAAAAATGCGATACGAGAAATAACAGATCTGCCAATCTTTGATAGTACGACACTGACGAATTACATATACCAGGCGCTTAATTGACGATCGTTTAATTGCAACATTTGTTTAATGTCGTAAACGGGTTACGTGCGTTTACCCCTAATATAAATTAATGAATACTAGATTTGTTTGAACTGCAATTAGTAAGCAGCATCCGATGAAGAACAAATGATTAAATTTAATGCCAAAGGAGGAGAAGAAAGCATGCTTGAAATTAGTATCCCGTTGTTATTATTGTTTCTAATTGCATTAGTCAAACGCATTCCTAAAGTTGGTGGCAATATTAAAGTGGCGCTACTCGTTGCAGCGATTTCATCGGCCATTATTTCTGGTCTTGGCCCAGTTGATACGCTACTCGCTTTTATTGATGGAATCGATCGGCTCTCGTGGGTAATTATGCTCTCTGTTTTTGGCTCTTTATATGCTGAATCTCAAGTGAAGCTTGGTGCTATGGATACAACATTAAATACGCTTCGATCGGCATTTGGGAATTCTCCAAAAGGATTAATTGCTGCCATTTTTATTACATTAATTATTGCAGGTTCATTTTTAGGGGATGCGATTGCTGCAGCTACTGTAATCGGTTTTTTAGTTATACATTCACTATACGAATTAAAACTAAAGCCTGAGCAAATTGGGATGATTATTTTAGTAGGGGCGTCTATTGGTTCAATAATGCCACCTATAACTCAAGGTGTGTTTTTGTCGGCATCTTTAATCGATACCGACCCAGATCCAGTTATTAAAATTGCGTATATTACAGTTTCAATAGGAGCAGTAATTGCTATTTTGGAATCCTTTCGTTTTGTCCGCGGAAAGCAGATGCCCGAGCATTTAAAAACAACGCAGTCCGTATTTGAAATAATAAAGGAACGGTGGATGACATTAATTCCACTTAGTGTATTAGTAGCAATAGTAATCACAAATACATTATTTGATTACAATATATTTGCTGAGTGGCGGATATTTACAGCAATATTAGAGCCAATGAAAGAAGTTCCAATCGTACAAGGCGTTACTTTTCATGTAGTAACAGCAATAATAATTGCGATTATTGTTAGTTTTGTTTTCACTGCTGTTCGAAAAGATGTGAAAAATATCATTAAAGGCGGGTTGTCAAAAGTAAGCCAGACGGTACAGATTCAATTATGTGCAGGTGTAATGGTCGGTGTTTTTTATGCTTCGGGGCTAATTGATAAGGTTGCAATTATGGCAGAAGGATTGGCTTCGTCTATGGTTAAAATCGGTGGTGCTTTATCTGTTGTTGTTGTCGGGATGTTGACCGGATCTCAAACGACCGCTCAATCGGTAAATATTACATTTCTAGGGCCAATTCTTGAAAATATGAATGTCGATCCAACATTTATCGCTTTAGGGGCGTCGCATATCGCTGCCGCCGGACAGAACATGCCGCCTGTCGGTTTAACTGCATTTGTCGTATGTGGTTTAATCGGAGGCATATTAAGCAAAGAGGTCGACCCGATTAAAGTAATGTTTCTCGCCTTGCCGAACTCACTCTATTTTCTTATAGTAGGACTTATCGTATGGTTTTTATAAAGTAAATGGGAAGCAATCCCTTTAGCAAATAGTTTAATAGCGATGCTTTCGATCGCGCTAAAAGCGATTTAGAATAGAAAACTGATCTGGTAATTTCAACGAGAATGCTGTAATTACTCGTAGACGTTTTGGAGTTTGTTTGTTGCGTATTTTATGTTAACTGCTAGGAGATATCGCATTGAAAAAATGGAGTAATCTTTTTATTATTGGATTGATTTTACTATTTATTATTGGGCAACTATTTTCAATACCTAAAATTTCTTATTTGTATCTAATTCTATCTTCAATAGTAATTATTATTAGCTTAATTTATAGTAAAGGGTTACCGCGTTTATTTGGGACAATTATGGTAGTTATAGGTGTACTTGTTCTATTTTACAAACAGGCACCGATTGAAGTATGGATAGAAGGGGTTAATAAAAACGTACCGCTCGTTTGTCTCATTATGCTCGTTCCCATTTTAGGAATACCGATCGGCTTAGGGCGGTATCATGAGGACTTGGCACGCTTGACAACGCGTTTTAATAATAAGCCTCATGTCTTATATTTATTTATCACTGGGCTGTTTTCCTTGTTAGGTCCTATTACAAATATGGGTGCCTTATACATTATTCATTCGATGCTGGATAAGCTAAATCTTCCAAATAACTTATTAGGTCGGGTATATGTGCGTGGCTTTACATCTGTTCATACGTGGGCTCCATATTTTGCCTCCGTTTTTTTAGTTGTCTATTCATTGCAAATACCGATTTATCAGTTTTTACCGTATGGTTTTATACTTAGTGCATTTCAAATTAGTACAGCATTTATTCTATTTCGGTTTGTAGAAATGCGTCATATCGAAATCCCAGTTACAGTTAATGGGACACGTAAAAATCCTAAAAAAATTTACGAGCTATTTGCTGTACTTCTTCTTTTAACCGGATTTATATTTATTTTTGAACCGCTTATCCCGTTAAATGCGAGCGTGCTAATTTCAGTAATCGTCTTGTTTTTTGCATTCGTATGGAGCGTTTATTTACGTGTGCCTAATCAATTTATGGATGAAGTAAAGCGCTATCGACAAGACATACTGCCAACGAGAGCGAATGAAATAAGTTTGTTGCTCACGGCTGGATTTTTTGGTGTTGTTCTGGCGAATACAGAAGTTGCGAAGTATTTTAATGCCTGGTGGGGAAAGCTTGCAGGCACGTCCGTTTTTTTATTAATTTTCTTCACGATTTTTATTATTGCGTTGCTTTCATTTTTAGGAGTACACCAAATTGTGACGATTAGTGCGATTATTGCGACTGTATCGTATGAGCAATTAGGCATTCACGTCATTACAATGGCGATGATGCTGTTAAGCTCTTGGGCGGTTGCTACAACTATATCTCCTATTACTCCGGTAATTACCGTTATATCTAGTATTTTGAAGGAAAATGTGTTTAAAATTATTTTGCGTTGGAATTTATTGTATGCACTCGTAATTACATGTGTCCATACTACATTAATTTATCTCATTCACGTATTCTGGTTATAATTTTATCATTAGAAGACAGAAGTCTCTTGTTCGATTTCATAAGCATATATTCGCAAATAGTAGTGCAGTCGATAGGGCTACATATAAGTGAAGCGATCAGGCGGAACATCCAATAAAGGATGAACTGCCTGTTTTTTTATTTAGCGAGCTTTCTGGGCGTCTTTTACATATTCATTAATCATACATTAGTAGCCGAAGCGTCTGTTCGGATTTACGCATTATCGTCACGATTATAAGTTCATCTGTCTTTTCTTAATAATTACATATTTACAAGCATATATATATTTGAAGACATGCTCTCTGTCAATTATAGGGAAGGAGGATAAGCGTAGAAATACAAAGAGAAAGGAAAGGGTAAATGTGCCTTATAGCTATATTTCGCATTTGTATTGCGCCAAGTGTTCTAAAAAGTTTGAACAGGACACAATTCAAACCGTATGTACATGTGGTGCACCGTTATTAGTTGCTTATGATTTAGAGACGTTGAAAGAAGAGTGGAAGCGCACCGACTTACGAGCAAGAGAAAATAATTTATGGCGGTATCACGAGCTGCTCCCTGTTGAAAAAAAGGAAAACGTTGTTTCGTTAGCGGAAGGGATGACCCCATTGCTTCCAATGCGAGAAATGTCAAAAGCATATGCGATTGACAAGCTATTTATGAAGGATGAAAGCATGCTTCCTAGTGGAACGTTTAAGGCACGAGGAGCAGCCGTTGGTATTTCCAAAGCAAACGAGCTAAATGTGAAGCAGATCGTTATGCCGACAAATGGTAATGCAGGATCTGCCTGGGCTTTGTATGCAGCTCGAGCAGCGATGCACGCTAAAATAATAATGCCTTTAGATGCACCCGTTCTTACACAAAAGGAATGTCTAGTTTCTGGGGCAGATGTGCGATTAGTAAAAGGTTTAATAAGCGACGCTGGAGAAATAGCAAATGAAATTGCCCGTAACGAGCAAATGTTTAATGTCGCTACATTAAAAGAACCTTATCGAATTGAAGGAAAGAAAACGATGGGATTAGAGATTATTGAGCAGCTGGCGTGGGAAGTTCCAGACGTTATCATTTATCCGACAGGCGGTGGAGTCGGTTTAATTGGAATATATAAGGCGTTGAAGGAATTGCAAAAAATCGAATGGTTATGTGGAGTAAAGATGCCGCGTTTAGTTGCTGTGCAGGCTGAAGGGTGTAAACCAATCGTTGAAGCTTGGGAAAAGAAAAAAGCAGAATCGGAATTTTGGAAAGAAGCAAAAACAATTGCATTTGGGATAAATGTTCCAAAAGCGTTAGGTGATTTTCTCGTATTAGACGCGCTTTATTATACGAAAGGTTGTGCAATTTCTGTCAATGATCAAGAAATTATTGAGGAAGTTAAAGAAATTGCTCAAAAAGAAGGCGTGTTTATTTGTCCAGAAGGTGCAGCAGCTTTTTTTGCCGCTCGGAAATTACGTGAAAACAATTGGATAAAAGCAGGAGAGACTGTTGTCGTTTTAAATACAGGAGCAGGAATGAAATATCCAGACATTATTACCGATCATGCATCGCTTGTTTCTCCAATTCATTAATAGAAGCATGAGAAGGGACTATGCATAGATAATAAGGAGGGATTTGTAATGGGAAGAAAATTCATATGGCAAATCATTATTGCCTTTATTTTTGCAATTATTGTTGGTCTAATACTTGGTAATAAGGCAGAGCTTGTTAAACCATTAGGTGATTTATTTTTACGACTTATTAAATTCATCATTGTTCCTTTAATTCTTTCTACAATTATAGTCGGCGTGACAAGTGCTGGCGATATGAAAAAGCTCGGTCGTCTTGGCGGAAAGACAATTTTGTATTTTTTAGTTACAAGTATGTTTGCAATAAGTATTGGTTTAACGGCAGGTTTTATTTTCCAACCTGGAAAAAATACGGGAGTAACACTTGAAGGCGAAACAGTTGAAGTTGCTGAGTCGGAAGGCGTCATAGCTACCTTACTCAATATTATTCCAACAAATCCGATTGAATCATTAGCGTCCGGATCGATTTTGCAAATTATATTTTTCTCTATATTAATCGGAATTGGAATTACGATGGTAGGTGAAAAAGCATTACCAGTTCAACGTTTTTTTGAAGGATTTTCGGAAGTCATGTATAAAATAACTGGTTTGATTATGAAGTTAGTTCCTATTGGTATATTTGGGTTGCTCGCGCCGATCGTCGGGCAATATGGTCTATCTGTTCTGTTGCCACTAATAAAAATTATTATTGCAATGGCTGTAGCGGCTGTTATTCATGTTGCATTTATTTATGCGAGTGCAGTAAAGACGCTTGGAAAGATGAATCCAATTCATTTTCTAAAAGGAATATTTCCAGCTGCAACAGTAGCATTTACTACTGCAAGCAGCTCTGGAACGTTACCTGTTACAATGAAAAATACGCAAGAAAACCTTGGTGTTACAAGAGAGACGAGCAGCTTTATCTTGCCACTTGGTGCAACAATTAATATGGATGGTACAGCTATTTATCAAGGGTTGGCGGTTATGTTCATTGCACAATATTTTGATATAGGGCTCACCTTTTCCCAATTGCTAATGGTCGCTTTAGTAGGAACACTCGCATCCATCGGTGCAGCAGGTGTTCCGGGAGCAGGTTTGATCATGTTAACAATGGTTCTGACAGCTATTAATCTACCATTGGAAGGAATTGCACTCGTTGCAAGTATTGATCGAATCCTTGATATGATCCGAACATCTGTAAATGTTGTAGGGGATGCTTCTGCAAGTGTAATAGTAGATCGATCGGAAAAACAGCTGGAAGCGGAAAATGCGGGGCATGTATCGTAATTATGAAGCCTTACGTGTAAATAGTATAGACATAAATATACTATACAGAGGAACGATTACTACGAATATATGAAAAAGTGTCAGACGACCGATCTTTTAAATGATTGATGGGCTGTCTGACATCTTTTTTGTATTGCCTATCGTTTGAAAAGAATCATTATTTTTCAGTTTCATGCAAATAGTCCTGTGGGCGGGTTTATTACGAAACTACAATATATGTAACCGAAACAGGGCCATGTACACCTACAATTAAATTCATTTCTATATCTGCACTATTGCTTGGACCGGTAATGAAGCTAATACAGGAAGGAAGTAAGTCACCTTTTTTTTCCATCTCATGGATTCTTCTGGTTGCTTGGCTAAGTCTCGGTACTAACGTGTCTTTTGGAATGATGGTAATGTAATTTTTGGGAAGCAGACTAATGGACCTGCCGTTGTACTTATCATTAAATATCGTTACTGTTCCTGACTCGGCTAGCGTTATATCACTAAAAGTAATGCCGATATCTGCACGCTCTGCAAAATGTTGGTTTTCCAACTGTAATGCTGGATCCCATATGTGTACCTCTGTTCCTTCAGACTTTAATTTGGTAAAAACATTTATTAAATTATAAGATTGGTTCCGCTTATCATCAGAAACAATAAGCGACTCTCCTTTGTAGCTCTTAATTACTTTTTCTAATACGTTTGGTAATTCAAGAGAAGTCGTCTTTTTGAAATCTGTATGAATGGACGTGCATTGTTTTTCTAATACATCGACTAATTCATCTACTGTATAGTCTTCATATACGTTCCATTGTGGATACGTGTCAACAGATGTTTTTCTTCGTACATGAGTCCGACGTTGTCTGCCTAAGTTTGCTGCGACGTTTTCCAAAAATACATCTCGATTATGAATGGTCATTATAATCTACACCTTTCTCTCTATTTTTAAACCACGTTCGAAATGATTGTTTGTTCGGCGCCGGGAAATCACGATGTATTGTCCAATTTTTTAACGGACCGGGTCCTTTTGAAATGGATTCATTTCTTGACCAAGGCTTGAGTATTGGATATGCCATTTTTGTACTCACTTTGTAGGCGGCCGGACTCGATGCCCACTTAGCAAATCCTTTCATCATTAGTTTTTCTAGTTTCGGTGCTTTTTTTTCGTTTTCTGTTATTATTTCTCTGTGACGTATAAGTTGTTCATGTAGTGGGATTTTTACCGGGCATGCTTCTGTACAGGCAGCACATAATGAAGATGCATAAGGGAGCTCCTTATGATTTTCATACCCATCAAGAAGAGGTGTAAGTACTGCACCGATTGGCCCTGGATAAATTGAACCGTATGCATGACCGCCAACATGCCGATAAACGGGACAAACATTAATGCATGCAGCACAGCGAATGCAATGAAGTGCCGATTGAAATTCAGTTCCTAAAATTTTAGAGCGCCCATTATCAACGATAACTAAATGATACTCATCAGGGCCGTCAATTTCTTCTTCTAAACGTGTACCCATTAGACACGTAATATAACTTGTTAATTTTTGTCCGACAGCTGCTCGGGTCAATAGACTGACTACGATATCAAGATCCTCCCAGGAAGGAACAATTCTTTCCATACCCATAACAGTAATTTGTGTGTTCGGTAAGGATGTAACTAAACGGGCATTCCCTTCATTTGTAACGAGTGTAATGGCTCCAGATTCTGCGACGGCAAAATTACAGCCAGTAATGCCGATGTCAGCAGTTAAGAATTCTTTTCGTAATTGTTCTCGGGCAAATTGAGCAAGCTCCTTTGGTTTATCGGAAAGGGTATATCCTCTTTTATCTCGGAAGGTCTTTTTAATCTGTTGTCGATCCTTATGTAGTGCTGGTGCAACGATATGAGAAGGCGGATCTTCATCGAGTTGTAAAATCCATTCGCCTAAATCCGTTTCGATCACTTCGGTGCCAATTTCGTGTAATGCTTCATTTAAACCAATTTCTTCAGAAACCATTGATTTTGATTTTGCTACCTTTTTTCCATTTTTCTTTTTAATAACTTTTTTAATGTAATCATTTGCTTCATCGGCTGTTTTTGCAAAAAAAACATTTCCACCTCGACGTGAAACTTGATCACTTAATGTATGTAAATAGTAATCAAGATTTTCAATCGTATGGGCTCGTATATCTTCCCCTAAGCTTCGCCAAGTCTCCCAGTCTCCTAATTCTTCAGCAGCTCGGATTCGTCCTTTTTTTAATCGTTCCTGTGCGGATGAGACAGCTTGCCTCATAAAGCTATTTTCGATTCCTTGTTCAATCCGATCGGTATAGGACTTATCCTCTGCAATACGTATGCTCACTTGTTATCCACCTCATCGCTATAATTTAGAATTTCTGCAATGTGAACTACTTTTATATTCTTTCCTTCTCTAGTCATTTTCCCACCGATATTCATTAAGCAAGCCATATCGCCGCCAACTAAATATTCGGCCTTCGTCTCTGATACGTGGTGCGATTTTTCCTTTGCCATCTCACTGGATATTGCAGCGTTTTTTATCGAAAACGTACCGCCAAATCCGCAACAATCCTCTTTCATCGGCAAAGCTATTAAATCAACACCTGGAATGTTTTTTAGTAGAGTAATCGGTGCTTCCTTGACACCGAGAAGTCTTGTCATATGGCAGGAAGGATGATACGTTACTTTTCCTTGGAAGGAGGATTTGAAATTTTCAATTCCGAGTACATCTACTAGAAATTGTGTTAGCTCATATGATTTCTCAGCAAGCGCTTTGGCAGGTTTTTCCCATCTTGGATCGTCTTTAAAGGCTTTTGGATACTCTTTTAACATACCGACACACGATCCAGAAGGGGCGACAACATATTCAGAGTTTTGAAATGCACGAATCATTTGTTTCATAGCTTCTTTGGAATCTTGTAAATAGCCACTATTAAAAGCAGGCTGACCGCAGCATGTTTGGGAGTCGGGAAAGTCTACCTCACAACCAACCTTTTCCAATATTTCTACAGTATGCTTACCGACATTTGTATGGAAAAGGTCGCATAAGCATGTAATAAATAAGGACACGTTCAATTTCATTCCTCCGTTTCGTTTTGTCGTAGATTTTCTAATAAAACATACCATTAAGTTAATTTCACAAAGTGTTCACTGTTCTTTTAAATATTGAGATAGTACAGTTTCTACCCCATTCAAGTGATGTAGCATATGTTTTTGCGCTAGCTCTGATTGACGGGACTTTATTGCTTCATAGATAAGTAGGTGCTCTTTTTGTAATAAATTATTTTTCCCTTTTGTATAAAGAATGAGTTTCCGTGACTCTCGTATAACTTCTTGCATAATTTCGGAAACGTTGTTTAATAAGTTGATAAGCATCCGATTATGTGTTGCTTGTGCAATGGCCAGATGAAATTGATAATCCGCGTTTTCTCCTAGCTTTCCATCTAATTTTGTATTTTCCATTTGAAGAAGTGCTTCTTTTATATTTAAAAGATCGGCTTCCGTACGATTTATTGCGGCTGCTCTAGCGGAGCCAACTTCGAGTATTTTGCGTACTTCCAGAAGCTCTTTTACATCCTCTTGTTTCATTAAAAGTGCAGGAGCTACCGGTACGTTGAACTTTTCAGGATTGAAGCTTGCAACAAATGTACCTTCTCCTTGCCTCACTTCAATCAACCCCATTGCACGCATGCCGCTTAGAGCTTCTCGAATAGCAGAGCGGCTCACTTCAAAGCTTTTCGAAAGCTGTTCAATGGACTCTAATTTATCTCCAGGCTTTAAATTTCCCATTTTAATATTGTCAATTAAAGAATCAGCTACTTTTTCATATGTTTTTTTTGTTTTGACAGGTTTATACAGCATTGTTTTTTCTCCTATTGTCGTATTATGTAGTAAATGAATTTAATCATAAGGTCATCTGATGACCTTAACAGTCTGAATATATTAATAATTAAGTTATCATGTTCTTGAATAAAGGTCAATGAGAAGGGGCTGATTGATTGATTGAGTCACGTATTTGTGGGTGTTATTTTAAGAAGTTAAAAAACCTCTCTTTGTATTCGTTAATTTTAGTATAATTTTAGTATTGATTCCTACCGACCGCAGTAGATATACACTACGCTTTCCGAGGAGGCTGAAGCCGTGCCCGCGGAAAGCATCCACCTGCAGTGAAAATCAACGGTGTTATTCATGTGTATATCGTACGAAGTAAAATTAATCACATATTATCTAGTTAGATTCGTGCATCTGTTCCCCCACAAACATTTTACTCATACGGGCTGATTACCATTTTTGTGGATGGCTAGTAGAATCGTAAAATACATTTCTTTATTTACGTTTTATTTTATAGTGCGGTTACCGCCGTTGACATATGCTTCGCTTTCTGTGGGCAACGCCTCAACTAATTTAAGAAGTTTTTCAACTTCTTAAATGGATTTTCGGCTGTTGCTTTTCCCACTAGAGTCTTCGCATATGTCAACGGCTATTGCTAATTCATTGATCAAAGATAGAATGCGTCATAAGCTTCCTGTCCCTAAAGCGAAATGTGCGATTAGTAAATCTGTTTCGTCCTTTTTTTAGTGCAGTTACATACTTTTTAATATGGTGCGGTTACCGCCGTTGACATATGCTTCGCTTTCTGTGGGCAACGCCTCAACTAATTTAAGAAGTTTTTCAACTTCTTAAATGGATTTTCGGCTGTTGCTTTTCCCACTAGAGTCTTCGCATATGTCAACGGCTATTGCTAATTCATTGATCAAAGATAGAATGCATCATAAGCTTCCTGTCCCTAAAGCGAAATGAACGAGATAAGAAAATGATATTCTTAACGTTCATATGCTCTCATACAAACATTTTAATTGTGCCTTAAAAAGGGCTGACGCACGTTTTTTGAAGTTTCTGCTTTCCTCGGAAATTACACCTATTTGAAAATACCATTATAAATAGGTACGTTATGTTATCATTTGTTATAAATGTTAAAAGTGATGTTAAACAAGCGGTGTTACAGCACTTGGAAGTTAAGTTATTGTTAAAAAAAGTCGGAAAATCTGCAAAATACGATTGACAACTTGTTAATAAGTGTTATTATAATGTTATTGTAATGTAAATTTAGTGTTAAATTTACGTTTAAAATGTTTTTGGGTGTTATTTTTTGTTTTTTTAATAAAGATGTATGCGCTTTATTTATGAAAGGAGTGGGTGCTTTCCGTCAGAATCATTATGAATAAATAATTTCCATAGCGTGAAAAACTTATAGGGAGGAATTACTTTGAAAAAGCTCTTACTTTTACTAGTATTATCAACTGTACTTGTTATATCTGCATGTGGAGGAAAGGATTCTGGCGAAAAGGAATCGTCTGAACCGAAGGAAAAAATTGAAGGCGTACCTGAAGCGATTCAAGATGATGTGAAAATCGCTGTTATCCGTAATTTACCGTCGGACGACCATACAAAACAATTTTTGGATGGAGCACGTGCTGAAGGTGAGGCATTTGGATTTACGGTAGATACATTTATTTCTGACGGGGACGATGCTAAATTCCAAGACCTTGTAAAACAAGCAATTCAAAAAGATTATGATGGTCTTGTTATATCCCACGGAAAAGAAGCATATTCAAACGATATGATTCAACCTGCGTTAGATAAAGGAATGGAAGTTGTAACATTTGATACGGTCGTTGATTTAGAAGATGTAACAACGACGGTTCAGGATGACCATAAATTGGCCGAGCTTAGCTTAGAAGAAGTTGCGGCACTTTCTGAAGACGGAGAGCCTGTAAAAGTTATAAAACTATGGCTTGGTGGAATTCCTCCTTTAGATAGTAGAGAGGAAATTTATAAGCAGTATGAAGAAGCTGGAAAGATAGAAACGCTTGAAACAATCGGGCCTGCTAACATGCAAAATGTTCAAGGTGATGTTTCTGCCGGCGTAAGCTCTATTCTTGGAAAGTACCCGGAAGGTGAAGTAGATGCGATCTGGGGTTCATGGGACGAGCTTGCAAAAGGTGGATTCAATGCGATGAAAGATAACAATCGTTCGGACATCAAATTAATTTCAATTGATATTTCTAATCAAGACATTAATTTAATGATGGAAGAAGGAAGCAACTGGATTTCAACGGCTGCAGTTGATCCATCTCTTATTGGTGTAATGAATATGCGTCTATTAGCGAAAAAGATTGCAGGCGAAGAAACACCAGATCATTATCAGTTAGAGCCTAAACTAATCAAACAAGAAGACTTAACATCTGAAACAAACATGACAAATCTAGGCGATGTAATTGATGGATGGGGCATTTCTGACGACTTTAATGAAGAGTGGATGGAAAAACTAAGAAACAACTAATATTGAAAACTAGTAAAGGAAGAATTGGCTTGTCTTCCTTTACTAGCTTTTTACACTTTTAAAGCAAATTGGCTTCAAAGTTTCGTATAGAGGAAATGCTTCGGTCATACCGTAGCTAGAGCCACAACAATTACAAGATTCCCATAATGGATAGGTGAGAATATGGACGTGGTAAAAACAAAACTCAGGATGGAAAATATCTCAATCGAATTTCCAGGTGTAAAGGCGCTTTCGGATGTTCACTTTGAAATGGAGACAGGTACAATCCACGCGCTGATAGGAGCAAACGGTGCAGGTAAGTCTACCTTAATGAAAGTGCTGTCTGGAGCCTACAATCATTATACAGGAAAAGTCTTTTTCAATAATGAAGAAGTAACGATCCGCTCTCCAAAAGATGCCAAGGACCTAGGAATAGATATTGTTTATCAAGAAGTTGATACAGCATTAATTCCTTACTTATCGGTAGGAGAAAATATTATGCTTGATGTCCTTGTTAATGATATGGGGAAAAATCAGTTCGTAAATTGGAGAAAAATACATTCAGAAGCAAAAAAGATTTTAAAGCATTTAAACATAAAGCTGGATACGAAGCAAGGGGTATCTAATTTAGACTTAGCAGAAAAACAAATGGTATTAATTGCTAGAGCAATCGTTCAAGAGAGGAAGTTTCTCATACTTGATGAGCCTACTGCGCCATTAAGTAATAAAGAAACAGCAGAACTATTTCGGATTGTTAGAGAGTTAGCGACAAAGCAAAATGTAGGAATTATCTTTATTTCACACCGTTTACCGGAGCTATTTGAAATTTGCGAAGACATTACAATTATGAAAGATGGGCAAATTGTTAATTCAAGCCCGATTAAAGAATTGACGACGAAAAAAGTTGTTGAGTATATGTTAGGAAATGCTTCACACGAAGATTATAAAAAGCAACATAAAACAGTCGGCGATTCACTTTTAACTGTGCATAATCTGCATGATAAAGAAGGAAAAGTAAAAGATGTTAGTTTTAATGTGAATGCTGGTGAAGTAGTAGGGATTGCAGGCTTAGTAGGAGCTGGAAAAACAGAGCTGTGTAAGACGATATTTGGTGCAAGTGCAAAGGAATCGGGAACAGTTAAATTAAATGAAAAAGAAGTAACAGCTAGAACGCCTTATCATGCAGTTAAACAAGGGATTGCTCTCGTTCCTGAAGAACGACGTAAAGAGGGTGTATTAGTGGAAGAGCCGGTGTATAGTAACTTATCGGCTGCAAACCTTAAAAAGTTTACGAATGCACTCAGTTTCTTAAAGCCTTCACGGGAAAAATCGGCTGCACGAAAAATGATTGGAGATATTGGAGTAAAGACTCCGAGCGAAAATCAAAAAGTAGCTTTACTATCCGGTGGTAATCAGCAAAAGGTTGCTGTAGGAAAATGGCTCATGTCGGAAGCTGATATATATATATTTGATGAACCTACAAAAGGTGTCGATGTAGGTGCAAAAAAAGAAATATTTCAATTGATTGATGGGTTGGCTGTTGACAAGAAAGGAATTGTTTACGCTTCAAGTGAAATTTCTGAGATGTTGGCAATAACAGACCGAATTTATGTAATGTATGATAATAAAATTGTAAAAGAATTAGTTACTGCAAATACAAGCGAAGAAGAAATCATGCATTATTCTACGGGAGGAAATGAAGAAAATGGTAAAAAACAATGATAAAAGTCTAAATAAATTATCTGGATCCGGAATAATGCAATCTGTAAATAATTGGGGAACCATTATTGCCATTATTGTATTGATCGCATTTTTTACCATTGCTTTACCAGACTTATTTTTAACAGGATCTAATATCGTTAATATTTTAAGAAGTATATCTATTGTTACGATTATTGCTATTGGTTTGACGGTATCGCTTTCGGTTGATGGGTTTGATTTATCGATCGGGTCTTCTGCTACGTTGGCAAGCTCTTTAGTTATATCGTTCTTTGTTTGGTACAGCATGCCGGCAGGAATTGCAATTCCGTTAGCATTATTGGTTACATTAGTTGTTGCTGGTGTGAACGCCTTTTTAATTGTAAAAGTAAAAATACCAGATTTATTTGCGACGCTATCTACGATGTTTATTTTCGAAGGGGTTGCAATGACATATACTGGTGGAGGCTCTGTCAGTGTCGGTATGCCACGTTTGGATGGCTCGCCAACTGAAGGTACGATACCTGAATTTTTCTCAAAGCTCGGTCAAACGCCTTGGATTATTATTATAATGATTGTTGTTGTATTAATCGTCCATGTGTTTCTAAACCATACAAAGCACGGTCGTTATATGTATATGATTGGTGGAAATCGAGAAGCAGCAAGATTATCTGGTATACCTGTAAACCGTTATCGTACATTAGCTTACATTATTTCAACGTTGTTTGCTGCTTTGGGAGGTATAATTTTAGCCTCTTATATAGGTTCATCACAAATAAACGCTGGTGCAGGTTACTTGATGCCTGCCGTTGCCGCTGCATTTATTGGAGCTTCTTTCGCTGGTAAAGGTAAGCCAAACGCGATAGGTACGTTTTTCGGAGCAGTTTTAGTTGGGATATTAGAAAATGGACTTATAATGATGTCTGTGCCTTATTACTCACTAAATATTGTAAAAGGGTTAGTATTGGCACTTGCATTGGCTTCGACTTACTATAATCAAAGAAACCATTAATGAAGGAGGAATACTGAAATGGCAAAGTTTACGACCTATTTTTTAATGGAAAATGAAGATGTCATTGAGTATGTAAAAGAAAAGGTGTCTTTCTTTCATGAAAATAGTGATTTAACGAGCAAAGAAATAGGCGATGGCAATTTGAACTATGTATATCATATTGTTGATCGCACGACTGGTAAATCCGTAATTGTCAAACAAGCAGGAGATACGGCACGGATTTCAGAAGATATTAAACTGTCAACGAACAGAATTAAAATTGAATCAAATGTATTGAAGCTTCATGGAGAGCTAGCACCTGGACATGCACCAGAAGTGTATTTATATGATGATATAATGAACTGTTGTATTATGGAAGATCTATCCGATCATACGATTTTGCGTGATGCGCTTTTGGAATTTGAGACATTTCCAAAGCTTGCTGAGCATATATCTACATTTATGGTTCAAACGTTACTCCCAACAACAGATGTAATAATGGAGCATAAAGAAAAGAAATCAAAAGTACAGGAATATATTAATCCTGAGCTATGTGAAATTTCTGAGGATCTTGTATATACAGAGCCATTTAATGATTACAACAATCGTAACGAGCTTTTTGCAGCGAACAAAGCATGGATTGAAAAAGAAATTTATGAAGATAAACAGCTGCATTTAGAAGCAGCCAAGCTGAAATTCGAATTTATGAATAATGCACAAGCGCTCATTCATGGCGATCTTCATACAGGCTCCTTGTTTGTTACACAGGAGTCCACGAAAGTAATTGATCCTGAGTTTGCTTTTTACGGCCCGATTGGTTATGACGTAGGTAATGTGATTGCTAACATGATTTTTGCTCTCGTTCATGGAGACGCGCATAAAAAACAATCATTTGTAGCATGGGCAGAACAGACAATCTCTGACATTGTTGATCTATTTAATACAAAATTTAACCGTTATTGGGACACGCATGTTACCGATCGAATGGCAAAAGAAGAAGGCTTTAAAGCATGGTATTTAGATAATGTATTAAGTGATACGGCAGGAGTCGCTGGACTGGAAATGACTCGGCGTGTTGTCGGATTGGCTAAAGTTAAAGACATAACATCCATTGAGGATGAGGCAAAGCGAGTACGTGCAGAAAGAATTTGTTTATCAATTGCTAAGCAATTTATTAAAAATAGACATACATTTAAAACAGGAAATGACTTTTTAGCTGTTGTGAAACAAGCAATGAAAAATAACTAAAACAAGAGGTGCGTTATGACAAAACCGCTATTAACAATTGAATGGAAAAATGATAGATTAGTATTGTTAGATCAGACGCTTTTACCAAATGAAATTGTGTATGATGAATATACGACGTTGGAATCGGTTTGGGAAGCGATTCGTGTAATGAAGGTTAGAGGTGCACCGGCAATAGGTGTTACTGCAGCGTATGGAGTTTATTTAGGTATTAAAGACGCACCAGAAACGTCTTTTGAGGATTTTTGGTCTGTTATGGAAAAAGGAACTGATTACTTGGCCACATCTAGACCGACAGCTGTTAATTTGTTCTGGGCAATTGACCGAATGAAGGATTTTGCGCAAGCGAACAAATCATTAGCTGTACCAGAGCTTAAAAAGGCACTTCTTAAAGAAGCGATTAACATTCATCAAGAGGATGAACAAATTAATAAACAAATTGGTGAGCATTTGTTAAGCATGCTCGAAGATGGTATGGGGATTTTAACGCATTGTAATGCCGGAGCACTTGCTACTACAAAGTACGGTACTGCAACAGCACCTATGTACTTAGCCAAAGAAAAAGGATGGGACTTAAAAATCTTCTCTGACGAAACTCGTCCGAGATTACAAGGCTCTACGTTGACGGCATTTGAACTTCATCAAGCTGGAATCGATGTAACCGTAATTACAGATAGTATGGCAGCTGTTGTAATGTCTCAAGGGAAAATTGGTGCTGTAATCGTAGGGGCAGATCGAGTTGCAGCGAATGGCGATGTTGCGAATAAAGTTGGAACATTAGGAGTTTCTATTTTGGCAAAAGAGTACAATATTCCGTTTTATGTTGCTGTACCAACACCAACGATTGATATGAATACCGAAACAGGCAAAGACATTCCAATTGAAGAAAGAGACAAAGAGGAAGTAATCAAAGGCTTTGGGCAATATACTGCACCTGCGGATGTTGCTGTATATAATCCAGCATTTGACGTCGCACCTCATGAAAATATAACGGCCATCGTTACGGAAAAAGGAATTGTCCGTGCGCCATTTGCAGAGAACTTAAAAAAGTTATTTGCATAAGTGGATAATGTAGCGCAGCTTGCTAAAAATACGAAAAGAAATGAGAGAAGATGTATGGTGCTTTTGCCAACTGCGAGAAGGGAAGAAATTATTAATATTTTAAAAACGAAGGACTATGCGGAAATATCCTATTTAAGTCAAAGATTTCAAGTATCCGAAATGACGATACGACGAGATATTGAAAAGCTTGAGAAAAAGGATAAAGTAAAAAGAGTTTATGGTGGTGTCCGATTAAAAGAAATTGGTGAACGGGAATTGGAAAGTCCAATTGATGAACGGAAAAGCACAAACACTCGTGAAAAGCAAGCTATTGCAAAAGAAGCAGCAGCGTATATTAAAGACGGTGATGTGATAGCCTTTGACGCGAGTACAACCGCATATGAACTCAGCCGTTATATAAAATTTAAAAAGAAAGTAACGGTCGTTACGAACAATATTAATATAGCAGTAGAATTATCGGATGATCCTGAAATTACCGTTATTTTACTAGGTGGGTTTGTAAGAAGAACTTCCCTTTCTTTAATTGGTTCCTCCTTGTCAAAGTACTTAGAATCCATCTTTATCGACAAAGCGTTCATTTCCTGTAAGGCATTAAACTTTTCAGATGGAATAACGGATTCGTTAATGGATGAGGGAGAGGCAAAGCAAGCAATAATTAAGCGCTCCAATCAATTATTCATACTTGCCGACCATTCAAAAATAGATACGATAGCTTTTTTCAAAATCTGTCCAGCCGATCGAGTCGATGCACTAATAACGGATGCATTCGTTCCGCTTACGGATGGCCAGAAATCGTGTTTAGAATTATATCGCGAGAGTGGCATTGATTTAATTATTGCAGAACCAGTACCATCTCAATTATAATTTATAGTGTGAATTGAACGACGAGAGGGGCATTTTAATTGCTACTGGAGAAAGAGAGAATAGACATAATCACATACTGCCAAAAATTACTCCATAGTGGTTTGACGAAAGGGACCGGCGGTAATATTAGCATATATGATCGAGAACAAGGGCTAATGGCTATTAGCCCAAGTGGAATTGATTACGATGATCTCGTTCCAGAGGATATTGTTGTTCTCGATATGGATCATAATATTGTTGATGGAAGACGCAAACCATCTAGTGAGTTGCAGATGCATTCTATCTTTTATAAAAAAAGAGAAGATTTAAATGCTATCGTTCATACGCATTCCACCTTCGCAAAGACGCTTTCTTCGCTACGATGGCGCTTGCCGGCAGTTTCTTATTTAGTTGCCTATGCAGGGAAAGATGTTCGCTGTGCAAAGTATGCAAGCTTCGGGACGAAGGAATTGGCTGAAAATGCATTTAAGGGAATGGAAGATCGACGCGCAGTCTTTTTGGCGAATCATGGTTTGCTGACAGGTGCGCAAGATATTAAGAATGCCTTTAATATTGCCGAGGAAATAGAATTTTGTGCAGAAGTATACTATCGAGCTAAATCGATTGGCAGTCCAGTCATATTGGATAATATGGAAATGGCTCGGATGGAAGAAGCATTTAAAACATATGGGCAGAAATAAGCTATGTAGATGAGCTGTAAAAACAAGATCGGAATTTTTCTGATCTTGTTTTTTTGGTTCTATAATAATAAATGGTGTTAGTGAAGAAAACCCATTTGCTTAATTTAACATTCTTGCTAATGGAAAATACTCGCTTTCCCGCGGGCAACGCCTCAACTAATTAAAGAAGTATTTCAACTTCTTTAATGGATTTTCGGCTGTTGCTGTTCCAGCAGGAGTCTCGCATCCTCCATTCGCTAATGACCTGTGAAGATGTAAAATATCCCCTCACGTGTTCTGGATCTATATAAAAAATTATGTGTACAATGTTTGTGTTGGGCTTTACTATAAAATATAAGGCAATGACTACCATATTCAGGAAAGGAATTGGGAGTTGCTTGTCTGTTATTTATATGATAAAAATGCTACATCATATAATAATAGGTAATCACTTAATAGCCACATCAAGTATAATTTTACAAATTAAGCACAAATCATGATAAGCTATCTACGATTGGGCTTGTTTGGTATAATAAAAGAAATAGTACTTACATATCGGATTTATAAAAGAACATATGGAGTGAACAACGTGGCAAAGTCTTCCAATACATCGGGTCAATCTTATAATGAAAAAACATTGCTTTCGGATATAAAGTCGCTTTTAAAAGGGGTAGTTTTAATTGCGAATGTATTTCCAGTTCTCACTGGATTTTGGCTGGCACTTTATTTTTCAGGCGGGTCTTTTACTGCTTCTTTCGATACGTTTATCTTAACGATGGTTGGTAGCTTATTGACCGTTGCAGGTGCTCTTATGCTAAATAATTGGTTTGAAGTAGATTTAGACCGAGAAATGCTTCGTACGAAACAACGTCCAACCGTTACAGGGCACTTTTCGTTGCAGGCTGTTCTCTTTACTGGTATTACATCTTCAGCTGCAGGCATTGTTCTTTTACTATTTACAACGTTTGAAGCTGCAATTTATGGGTTTTTAGGCTGGTTTACTTATGTAGTTTTATATACATTCTGGTCGAAGCGACGATTCACCTTAAATACAGTTATTGGGAGCATTTCGGGAGCATTTACACCGTTAATTGGTTGGGCAGCTGTCGCACCGGCCTATCATATTGTTCCGATCTGCTTATTTCTCATTTTATTTATTTGGCAAATTCCACATACGTTTGCAATTGCAATGAGACGTTATGAGGAATATAAGGCGGCTGGTGTTCCTATGCTTCCAGTTGTTGCAGGGTTTGAAATGACGAAGCGCCAAACCGTAATTTACATAGCGAGCTTACTTCCTATTCCTTTATTATTAGCACCGCTTGGCATTACTTTTATTATAGTTGCTTCGATAATGAATGTAATTTGGCTCTATATTGGGATTCGCGGGTTTATAAATACAGATGATTTAAAATGGGCGAACAGTAACTTCTACTTTTCATTAACCTATTTAACGGTTGTATTTCTGACAATGATGATCGTAACTCTTCCTGGTGTCGTGTAGATGGGCTTGTGAAAAACAACGCATGTCTATTTCCGTCTAATAATCGGTTCATTGAATGGGAGAGCAATACAAGTAAAGGTACTGGGTATTCGGCAAATATTGGATAAGGGGAAGTTTCTACTATTAGCACTCATGTAATATATTCGCTGTCTGCGTGCGAGTGGTGAGCCTTCTCTGTCAAATCTTCATTAAAAAGTGATTGAGTCAAGTATTTGTGGGGTGTTATTTTAAGAAGTTAAAAAATCTCTCTTTGTATTCGTTAATTTTAGTATTGCTTCCTACCGACCGCAGTAGATATACACTACGCTTTCCGAGGAGGCTGAAGCCGTGCCCGCGGAAAGCATCCACCTGCAGTGAAAATCAACGGTGTTATTCATGTGTATATCGTTCGAAGTAAAATTGATCACATATTATCTAGTTAGATTCGTGCATCTGTTCCCCATAAACATTTTACTCATACTTAAAAAGTGATGGTGTAAAAACACCATCACTTTTAACATAGAAACATAAATTTTGATATATAGGTGCAGCTGCCTCGCATCAATGCCCACAAACGATGTACTCTCAGTTGTATACCTAGAGTTTGAAGCTACTTTAAATCATGTACTTGTTCTGAACGTGTCAATTAACTAAACAAAATGATCACATTATTTTTCGTCTAGTTCATAAGTGAAAATTCATCGATCTCAAATCCAGCTTAAAACTTCTATTTGAAGGTCTGTTTTTCTACACTATTTTTCAACAATTCGTTCATGTCTACTTCGAACCCTATTCCTGGTTTGTCAGGTATTGTTAGCTTCCCGTTTTCTACGACGACCTCAGGCTCGATGATATCCTTTTCCCAATACCGTGAGGAGGAGGCTGTATCCCCAGGTAAAGTAAAGTTTTCTAAAGAAGTAATAGCGATGTTATGTGCTCTGCCAATCCCTGATTCTAGCATGCCACCACACCATAAAGGAATTCCGAACTGAGTACATAAATCATGAATTTCTTTTGATTGCGTCAGCCCGCCTACTCTACCTATTTTCAAATTAATTATTTTCCCACTTTTAAGCTCAATCGCTTTTTGTGTATCTTCGAAGGAGTGAATACTTTCATCAAGACAAACAGGTGTTTTGATTTCTTTTTGCAATTTGGCATGGTCAATTAGATCGCCAGCTGTTAATGGTTGCTCAATCATCATTAGGTTAAATTTGTCCATTTCCTTCAATACGTGTACGTCTTCCAATGTATAAGCGGAGTTCGCATCGACCATTAAAGGGATATCTGGAAAGTGTTGCCGCACAGTATCAATTACTTCAATATCTTTACCAGGCTTTATTTTAATTTTGATCCTTTTATATCCTTCTGCGACTTTTTCTTTAATGTTCGCTAATAGATTTGTAATGTTATCTTCAATACCTAGGCTAACACCAACTTCGATGGATGTTCTTGTTCCGCCTAATGCTGTTGCAAGAGGTATACCTTCTGTCTTTGCGTATAAGTCCCAAATTGCGCCTTCAATTGCTGATTTAGCTAAGTGATTTCGTTTGTACGGGTTAAATCTTTCTTGTACATCATCGGGATGATCAATCGTTGTATTTAGTATAAGTGGGATGAGGAATTTCTCCAGCATTAACCAGCTTGAATCTGTAAATTCTTCAATATATAACGGACTATCTGAAGTGACACACTCCCCCCAGCCAGATACTCCTTTTGAACTTTTCGCTTCTACGATAATGAATGACCGAGTATGCTGCGTACCAAAGCTCGTTGTAAATGGATTTTTCATTTTCATGTTTAATTTAAACATGTTTATTTCGTTAATTCGCATGTATGCTCTCCCTTTCTAGATTGACTGTTACATTGGACCCCAATTAATAAGTACTGCTATCGTTAAATAAATGATACCTATAATATACCAAATAATTGCTAAAGGGATGGCAAAGCGAATCCATTTCGTCCAAGGAATTCCGGCAATCGCCAAATTAGCCATTAAAACGCCGGATAAAGGTGTGAGCATGTTCGTAAAGCCGTCTCCCATTGAGTATGCTTGTACAGCAACTTGGCGTGGGATGTTCATAATATCTGCGAGCGGTGTCATGATTGGCATGACAATTGCTGCTTGGCCACTTCCAGAGGAAACGATTAAATTAAATAGTCCGTTTCCGATAAAAAGGGAGATTGCCCCTGCTACACTTGAAAAAGATCCCATCGCAATAGCCATTCCGTGCACGACCGTATCAAGGACCATACTGTTTTCTAAAATAACGACTATTGATCGTGCCATTCCAATAATTAATGCACCGTACATAACGCCTTTACATCCATTCATAAATTCCGTGACTAACTGGTTGGCGCCGATTTTTGCAACGATTGCTGTTCCGATTGCAATTGCTATAAATACACCTGCCATTTCATTTATAGACCATTCAAGCTGAAACACTCCATAAACGTACGTCCCTATGCCAAGTGCCAGTATTATTAAAACAAGCTTGTGCGTAGTTGTTAAATTAGGAGTTACTTTATCCATACTTTTTTCATCATACTTAGGAAATCGATTTTCTTTTAAAATACTATTTTCAGGATTTTTCTTTACTCTATTTGCATACCAAGCAATATAAAGAATTGAAGATAGTAATATACTAATATAAATAATAATTCGCAGTCCTAGTCCAGAAAATAACGGCAAACCGGCAATTTGTTGGGCAAAGCCAGTTGTTGAAGGGTCTAGAAAACCAATAGAAAACCCAGAATACGCTCCGATGTATATAATGGAAACACCTACGATCGCATCCATTTTCATCGCTCTTGCTAGTACGATACCAATAGGAATAAATGCAATTACCGCATTTACGATAATGCCGAGACCACCGAACACGGAAAATAGAGCTGCAACAATCGTAATTAGGAGCCATTCTTTATTTCGGGTTTTTGAAATCGTTTTCATTATTAACGTATCGATTGCTCCAGTATTCTCGATTACTGCAAAAGCGCCGCCAATGATTAAAACTAAGAAGATTATTCCTGCTCCTCCAATCAAACCTTCTTGAATGGATCGAAACACTTCTATAACGGTAGCAGGCTGTTGCTCAATTTGCTCATAACTTCCAGGGACAACGATTGAAGCACCACTTTCTGATGTTTCCCTTTCAAAACTTCCCGCTGGAATAAAATAGGTTGATATTGCTGCAATTAAAAGAATAGCAAACAATATGACGTATGCATCGGGTAAACGTACCTTCTTTTTTCCTTCCAACTTTGATTGCTCATATCTTCCTCCTCGAATTAAATGTATTTTCTAAACATTGCAACTTGAGCGTCAGTATATTATAGTTTATACTTTATTTCAATAGTAAAAAATGTTCAAACTTTATTTTTGGAGGAAAATAATGGAACCATTTTATATAAGAAGTACGAAGGAAAAGTTTTCAATTTTAACAAAAGGATTAAAAAAAGTTGGGGACTATTTACTGACAGACCCATTTGTTTTTGCGATTCATACGGCTAAAAAGGTAGGAAGTATTATCGGAGTAAGTGAAACAACAGTATTGCGGTTTTGCAATGAAATTGGCTATGATGGTTATAGTACACTCCAAAAAGACGTACGCAAATTTTTGTTAAACCTTAATCAACGTGCAGCTGTAGAAACAGATCATGAAAGCGTGGATGGACGTTTTGCTCAAAGTATAGCTGTTGATATGAAAAACCTAAAAACAACAATTGATCATTTGGATGAAAACACGATGGAGGAAGCGGTAAATAGGATTGTAAATAGTGAAAAAATAATGGTTGTCGGTTTTTATCAGTCATTTACGTACGCACATTGGTGTTACTTTAATTTAAATTATATTTTGGGAAATGTATTATTATATAGACCAGAGGCAGACGCAGGACTTTTGGATTTAATGCCGAAAAACGCTTGTATCATTTTGTTTTCATATTATCGTTATGCACTGCAAACGATTCAGCTTGCAGAAGAAGCAAAAAATAAAGGCATTAAAATAATTTCTATAACCGATTCTCTCGTATCTCCGATTGCACAGTTTTCGGATGTTGTTATATCGATAAATGCATATCATAAATCACTAATTGATAAAGGACCAGCGACAATTTCGGTAATTAATGCTCTATTATTTGAATGTATGCAGCAGGTTAAAGATCGTGGCAAAATAAAAGGTACATACAAATATTTAATAAGGGATGGCGAAGTATAATGAGTTTTATTGAACGGCGTGTATTGGAAACGTTTGATTATTTGCACGAAAACGCAGAAATTAGTTGGGAAGAAACAGAGACGACAAAATATATTGCGAGTATTTTACAAGCTAGTAATTGCGAAGTGGAAACGTTTGATGATTGCACAGGTGTAATTGGTAAGTTTGGTTCCTTCAACAAAGGCTTGCCGGTTGTAGCTGTCCGTGCTGATATTGATGCATTGTGGCAAGAAGTGAACGGCGTCTTTCAAGCAAATCACTCTTGTGGGCATGATGCACATATGTCAATGGTACTTGGATTGCTATGGAAGCTTCAGCAAAACCCTGCTTTACAAGAAAAGGTGGCCATTAAATTTATTTTTCAACCGGCAGAAGAAGACGGCACAGGTGCATTAAAGATGATTGAAAAGCAGGCGATTGCTGATGTCGATTATTTATTTGGTATTCATTTGCGGCCGTTTCAGGAAACGAAGATGGGGAGGGCGACACCAGTAATTGTACATGGGGCAACGAGAAGTATTGAAGCGGAAATTATTGGAGAGGATGCGCACGGAGCGAGACCTCATCTGAATCAAAATGCCGTTGAAATTGGTGCGCAAATCGTAACGATGTTAGGTAAAATTCACCTCGATCCCCGAATACCTTATTCGATAAAAATGACGAACTTTCATGCAGGTGGAAAAAGCACAAATATTATTCCAGGGAATGGAAGCTTCGCATTGGATTTGCGTGCGCAAAATAATGAATTAATGGAAACATTGGAAAAGAAAGTGAATTTTATTTTTGAAGCAGTACGGAATTTATACGATGTTGAGATTAAAGTGACGAATAGCACAGGTGTCGCAGCAGCAAAAATCGATGAGGAAGCGATCAATATTATGCAAAACGCGATAAAGAAAGTGCTTGGTGATGAAAATGTTGATCCTGCTTTAGTAACACCTGGTGGAGATGATTTTCACTTCTATACGATAAAAAAGCCTTCTTTGAAAGCAACAATGGTTGGGCTAGGCTGTGATTTAGAACCAGGCCTGCATCATCCACATATGTCATTTAATAGAGATGCGTTAATGAACGGTGTAGCTATTTTATATGAAGCTGTATTACAGCCGTACAATGTATAATGATTGAAAGCGGCTCTCCGTAAAATGGTTGTGGAAGAACATAGGCGCGATTTATTATTACCTATATGTTAACGACGGGAGCTGAAGTGTATTAAAAAAAGTTGAATAAAAGAATGATTTTTAAGACTTTTAATCCCCAGCAGCAAATACGGAGCTTAATCATGTAACGACATTGTTTGTTCCTTTCAATTATTTGTTTTATTATATAATTAGAATTTAATCTTTTTCCACGAAAGGAATTATCAGCATGGAACTTATATACCAAGGAAAAACAAAAGATGTTTATCGTAAGGATGCAAATCATGTTGTTTTAAAATTTAAAGATGACGTAACAGGCGAAGATGGAGTGTTCGATCCAGGTGCAAACACTGTTGGCTTAACGATTGCTGGTGTTGGTAGGACAGGGTTGCGGATGACGCAATTTTTCTTTCAAAAGCTGCAAAAAGCAGGTGTACCGACTCATTTTATAGAGGCGAATTTAAATGATGTGACAATGACAGTAAAAGATGCTGTAATGTTTGGAAATGGATTAGAAGTAATTTGTCGCTATCGTGCAGTTGGGAGCTTTTATCGTCGTTACGGTGCGTATTGTGAGGAAGGGCAGTCTCTCGATGGATTTATTGAAGTGACGCTTAAAGATGATGAACGTCAAGACCCACCAATATCAGACGATGCTTTGGCTGAGCTACATATTATGTCAAAAGAAGCGTACAAAGAAGTTAAACAACTAACGAAACAGATTGCGTCAATTGTAAAAGAAGAATTGGCAAAACGTGAACTTGAATTATACGATATAAAGCTAGAATTCGGCAAGGACAAAAATACAGGTGAAATCATGTTGATCGATGAAATCTCTGGCGGAAATATGCGTGTTTATAAAAATAATACGTATATTAAGCCAATGGAACTAGAACAGCTCTTATTTGATTAACATTAAAAAGTCTAAGACTCGGATAGTGTATTTCATGCAATTCGAGTCTGTTTTTATACACTTGAGGCAGAAAACAAAACCATTCGTGTTAAATGTTGTCATTTATGACTGACAGAGATATCGTCATGCTGTATAATTTGATGTGTATGAATAAATGGTTTAAAGGTATAGAAGTGAGTTGAATAAAATGAAGATTGAAAAGATTCCTACATTAATTAATAGCTTTTATAACCTATTTCCTGGGGAAAAGTCAATTGCTGTTAGTGATTCTACTAGTTTTATTTATTTTAAACCGAGTAGATCAATTGATTTAAATATATGTATAAATGACCCTATCAAAAAAGAACCTGTAACTTATCAGGCCATTCAAACGCAAAAAAAAGTAGCGGCACAGATTGACGACAGTTCGTTTAGTACCCCGTATTACGGTGTTTCGGTTCCTATTATTGAGAATGATCACTTAAAAGGAGCCATGACAGCCTTTTTCCCTCAAGAGCTAAATGATTTAACACCACCGTTTTTGACAGTGAAAACAACAGATAAGTGGTTGCCTATTCATTTAAAGCATATCATCTATATGGAAGCACAAAACAGAAAAACACATATTTTATCGATGGTTGGTAAAGGGACACATCGTAATAATCTATCTGAGCTTGAGTTCGTATTACCTAAGGATATGTTTATTCGCTGTCATCGTTCTTATATCGTTAATTTACATCAAATAAAAGAAATTCATCCAGATTCTCATTCAACGTTCAGTTTAGTAATGAAAGATGATTCCCGGGTTCCAGTTAGTCAAAGCTATGCAAAAAATTTTAGAAAACGATTTGGATTTTAACGATAATCGTTTCAATTTAATAATTTTACTTCATGCATAATTCTATTTGTAACGAACCATTGAGTGGAAGACGACCAACTTCATAATTGAATCAATATAATACGTATTGTAGTATAATCGTAACTAATGTATAATATATTCTGTCTTAGTGGAAATAAAAGCCCTTTCATACATTAGGACATGAATTTTTTATGTTTCATTGATAAAATAACAATTACATAATCATGTATAATTTTAGTAGAGGTGAATTTAAATGACGGCTGAGTTGAGTAAGTTAATTAGAAATGAGGCTTTTTTAGATAAGGTTGTTTCTGCCGAGGAAGCTGCTTCCTGGGTTAAAGATGGTATGACACTTGGAATGAGTGGTTTTACGTTGTTTGGGGAGCCGAAGGAATTTCCAATGGCGCTGTCAGAAAGAGGGAAGAAAGAGAACTTTAAAGTGAACCTGTATACAGGTGCTTCCTTAGGGCCGACTGCAGACCAATCAATGGCCGAAGCAGACATCATCAATATGCGAATTCCGTATCAAGGAAATCCAGTAATGCGTAAAAAGATTAATAATGGCGAAATGTTCTATATTGATCAGCATCTATCCCATACAGCTGAAGAAGTACGTAAAGGTACACTTGAGAAAATTGATTATGCGGTAATTGAGGCAGCAGCGATAACAGAAGATGGTATGATTATACCGACAGGATCTGTTGGTAACTCACCAATTTTTGTACAAGAAGCGAAGCATGTAATTATTGAGTTGAATACGTCAGCACCAAGTGAATATGAAGGTATTCATGATATTTATGTTCCAAATGAAGCTGGCGATCGTGATCCAATTCCATTAGATACAATTGATAAAAGAATAGGTGAAATTGGAATTAAAGTTGATCCAGAAAAAGTCCGAGGAATTGTACTATCGGAGCAACCAGATATTCCATCTCCTTTATTTGAACCAAACGAAGTAACGCAAACAATTGCAGACAATTTACTAGACTTCTTCCGCGATGAAATTAAAGCAGGACGCTTAACGAAAGAATTAGCACCGCTTCAGTCGGGGGTTGGTTCCGTTGCGAACGCAGTGCTTAATGGAATGAGAGAATCTGAGTTTCGCGATATTGAAGTATATTCTGAAGTGTTGCAGGATGGTGTTTTTGATCTTATCGACGCAGGCGTTGTAAAGTTCGCTGCTGGTACGGCGTTTTCACTTTCTAAAAAGAGAGTAGATACACTTGCAGAAGACCTTGCGAAGTATAAGGATAAAATTGTCTTCAGACCTCAGGAAATCTCTAACCATCCAGAAAACATTCGTCGCTTAGGTGTTATTTCATTTAACACTCCAATTGAAGTCGATATATACGGAAATGTTAACTCAACGCACGTAGGTGGCACAAGAGTAATGAACGGTATTGGTGGTTCTGGTGACTTTGCCCGGAATGCGCGCATTACAATCTTCGTTACACCGTCTGTCGCAAAAGATGGTAAAATTTCATCAATTGTTCCGTTCGTTTCGCATGTAGATCATACAGAGCATGACGTTGATATTATTGTTACAGAGCACGGATATGCGGATCTTCGTGGGAAAGCACCTGTGCAAAGGGCTGTAGAAATTATTGAAAACTGTGCACATCCAATGTATAAGGAACAGTTAAGAGCATATTTTGAAGAAGCAAAAGAAAAAGTCGGTGGGCATACTCCACATATGCTGGATAAAGCATTTTCATGGCATTTACGTTTAGCAGAATCTGGAACAATGCTTGAAAAAGATGCAGCAGAAGTAAAGTAAAGCAATAGAATTTAGTGATGGATATGGTTCCAATCAACGAGTGTGAATGATTGGAGCCATATTTTTTTATTGGATCATTATAATACGTAAAGTACGTACATGTTCAAAAAGTCGATAAAGTGATCACGCCCTTGAAATAGGAAATGATGCAAAACGTTGTCTTCCATATAAATAATCGTTACATTGTAAGGAGTAATCGTGTTGCTCACTTACTGTTAATATTCGTTAAATACTCGTTGAATTTTTGCAGGTGTGTAAGCGGCATGCAATGCGAGCATGAGCAGAATACGTGCTTTTTGCGGGAGTAAATTATCTCCACTAATGATTGGTGGATTGGTATAGCTATCAATATTCACAACTCTCCCGTTTCCCGTTCTACTGCTACGGACGATTGTGATGCCTTCACTTACAGCGTTTAGTAGCGCTTCTTTTTCTAAGGGGGAAACGAGTCCTGCTCCAGTCCCTGCTGTAACAATTCCTTTAAATTTACCGGATTGAGCTATATAGTTGATTAAGTGTCCAGTTGCACCTGCATACGAATAAATGATTTCAACATTTGGCAACGATGCAAATGACATCGTTGAAAATTCAGAGTTAATTGTATGTCTTCTTTGTGGAGATCGGTAGTATTGAACAGAACGATCTGGATCGATATAGCCGAGGTAGCCTGATGCCCCTGATTGAAAAGCTTCCAAACGATATGTATTTGTTTTCGTTGCTTCTCGCGCGCAATTAATTTCATCATTAAGCACAACGAGCACACCTTTTTTATATGAATTTTCGTTGGTAGCTACTTTCACCGCATTATATAAATTTAAATGTGCATCGCTGCTTAAAGCACTAAACGGTCGTTGCGAGCCAACAAGCACGATTGGCTTAGCTGTGGGTACGGTTAAGTGTAGGAAAAATGCAGTTTCTTCTATTGTATTTGTTCCGTGCGTTATAACGATGCCATCAAAGTTTTCTTTATTAATATAATGTAAAATCCGCTTGCGGAGTTTTATCCACATTGAACTATCAACGGCAGTACTGCTTACATTTGCAAATGCTTCAAAATGTATTTGTGCCAAGTTTCCTAATTCAGGTACTGTCGATAAATAATCTTGGCCTGTATAAATTCCTGACTGGTAATCTTTGAGATCAAGGCGATCCTTTCCTTGTGCTGAAATTGTACCACCCATCTCAATGATCGCTATTCTTTTCACGTTACATCCCCCTCGTAGAATTTGTACTAATTCGGTGTGCTTGTTGCTTTACACTTTAGGCGGACGCATTCCGCGGGCATGGCTTGAGTCTCCTCGCTCGCAAAAAGACACTCGCTGTGGGGTCTCAAGACGCATGCTTTCCCGCAGGAGTCACCGCCTTGTGTTACAAGCAATTTGTTTTGCTAGTGATTAAATAATTATTTTTTCAATTGACTAAGCTTTTCATTCTAGGCGGACGCGTTCCGCCGGTTTTGTTTTATAAAAGGTGTGTCCATATAGTAGTGAGGTGCAGTATAAGAGTCAGAAGCTGGTTAAATACGCTTTCTTTAAGTGTAGTATGAATCTGCTTAAATAGGAAGTGCTCGAAGCTGGTGTCGATGAAAAAAAGCCCCGGACAGAGGCTTTGGTTTGAGTGATTGTATATTCAACCGAAAAGTAGACGTTGTTCGTGTGCAACGAGAGTATCAATAATTTGTAATGCTTCGAACGTTCGTTACACATACGAAAATTGTGTAGCTCATAAGCAACTTTTAATTTGCGAAAGAGTAATTGCGTGCTTGCGTGTTCATTACTTTTCTTATTGCGATTTCATGAGCTACAACTGTTTTTTCAATATCGTCAATTGTATGAACCGTTGATAAGGAGTAACGATTTAATGGTTTTATATAAATGCCTTGATTTAATAATTCTGTGTCAATCGCTTGACGGGTGGCAATATCTGTATTCCACATATCTCGATACGTACGAATTTGCCGGTCTGTTAAAACGATATTGAATATGCTACCAAGTCCGATCGTTTTCATCTGTATATCATACGCTTTGTACAGCTTCTCCAGTTTAGTACGTAAAAGCATCGTATGGTGAAACAATTCTTCCATCGTTTTGTTATGTTCTAGAAGTCGAATTGCTTCAAGACCAGCTGCTAAAATAATTGGGTGGCCGTTATACGTTCCACTATGGAAAACAGTATCCTCTTTACGTTTGTTTTGCGTTCCGATTGAAAAAACATCATCTTCTGCACTCGTAGCACTGAGCATCATAATTTCTTTTTTTCCGCCAACAGCTCCGATTGGAAAACCACCGCCAAGTACTTTCCCTAATGCGGTCAGATCAGGTTTAACTTGATACACGCTTTGTGCACCACCGAGTGCAACTCTGAAGCCTGTTTTTACTTCATCAAATATTAGTAATATATTTAGCTCCTCTGTCAGCTTTCGTAGCTGTTGGATAAATGTTTGATCTGCAGGAATAAAGCCGCCTTGAACTGGTTCTAAAATTACCGCAGCGAGCTCACGAGCATAAGTACGTAACAGCTTTTCAGTCGCTTGTATATCATTGAAGGGTAAAATGATTGTATTTTCCAATTCCTCTTTAGAAATCCCTTTCGATTCAGAAACTGATTTTGGGGTGTCTTTATTTCCTGCTTCTGTTTTATTTGGGTTTACGCTAATAAGCACTTCGTTATAGCCGCCATGATAATGCCCTTCAAATTTAGCAATTTTCTGTTTCCCTGTATGTGCGGTTGCGAGTCGAATGGCAAACAAAGTTGCTTCTAATCCAGAGTTTGTATAGCGTACTTGTTCGACACTAGGATAGAGTTCAATTAATTTTTCAGCCATATTTATTTCGAGTTCATGGGGAGTCCCAAAAATTGCCGTACCAAAGGATGCCAGTTGATTTGTAACAACTTCTGAAATTTTTGGATGTCCATGTCCAGTGATTAATGCACCGTAACAAAGAGAATAATCAATATATTCACGATTATCGACATCAATTAGTTTGCTGCCTTTTCCACGTTTCATGAAAATAGGATGAGGTGAAAAATACTTAATGTTTGCTGTAACACCTCCAGGAATAACTTTGCTAGCTTCATTAAACATTTGCTTTGACTTCTCTTTGTAATTTTGAGAAGTGCTTTTCGACATAGTATATCGCCTCGCATTATATTTGATCTTTCCAATATAGTATATGCGAGTACATAAAATTATGCAATGTATATTTCGTTATTATTTTACTTATGAAAATTTAATTTCATAAGTAAGGTTTGAGTTTGCTTGCAATTACTTTTCTTCATAAAACACTTCATACGTATCCCATAATTGTTCAAGTGATTCAAGTCGCTTATCTATGTGAATCCCATCTTGATTTCCTATATAAGTAATTAGTGTATTTATTAAACTTAGCGGGGCAACAAATGAATCAAGAAATGCAGGCATTTTACTCGTTGCAAATAAAGAAACATCAGCAAATGCTGTGATTGGAGATGAAAAGTAATCGGTTAAAGCGATAATTTTTGCCTGTTGTTTGTGCGCATAGGAAACAACGTCAAGCGTACTTTTCGTATAACGGGCAAAACTTACTGCAATTACGACATCCTGTTCATTTACGTTATGAATTCGATCGAATGCAGTTGTCGTAGTTTGGAGTAATTCGCTTTTTCCAAAAATAATATCTAAGTAATATTGTAGGAATGATCCGAGAGCGACTGCGCTACGGTTGGCAACGATATAAATTTTATTTGCTTGCAATATATAATTAGCTGTCCGTTCAACGTCTTCAATATTTAATCCTTCCATTGTGGATTTTATGTTTTTAATATCATCGTTAAAAATATCGTAAATCGCTTTTTCTGTTTCATTATAAACGGTCCGAGACATTTGCAAACGCTCTACTGTATTTAATTGCTTCTCGGCTGAGGCGACTAATTGTTGCTGCAGCTCGTTATAACCGGAATACCCTAAAAATACTGCGAAACGTACGATGGTCGCCTCACTTACATTCGTTACCTTTGCAAGCTTGCTTCCGGTTAAAAACGGAACGGAATTTGGATTTTCGATAATATAGTTTGCAATTTTTTGTTGAGATTTACTCATTTTATCTCGATAACTTGCAATTCTTTTAAATACATTCATGTCTGCCATCTTTTCCGTGCTCCTTTGTATAATTCTTTTCATTATTGTAGCAAACAAATCCTTTTATGTTCAGCGGTTTTAAGGTGTGATTCAATGTTATTTACATAATTATACATCGTTCATGCATATCTCCTGTATACAGGATACAGGCGTAAATGTCGATTTATCAACGTTAATTAGTGTAAAAAATAATTTAAAAATTTATAAATATACTATTGATTTTATTTTTATACAGTATATAATAGGTTTTATTAGACAGCGAAGGAGCTATTTTCTTATGCTATTCTCGTATAAGATGGTGAATACGTTGTTTTCTAAAAAGGAGTGAATGAACTATGAAAGTAGCAATAATAGGAGCGACTGGCTATGGTGGTGCAGAATTGATTCGTATTTTGCACAAACATCCGCACGTTTCCATTCATTCCATTCATTCTACTCGTTTGCAGGGTAAATCAATTGAAGCAAGTTATCCTCATATGCAAAAAGTAGTCGATTTACAGCTTGATTCCGTTAATGCGGAAAAATTAGCAAGTGAAGTAGATCTCGTTTTTACGGCGACTCCCTCCGGGGTGTCTACAAAACTAGCTCCGGTATTTATGGAGCAGAACGTAAAAGTAATTGATCTGTCAGGAGACTTCCGACTTACAAATCAGACTACGTATGAAAAATGGTACGGTATGGAAGCTGCTGAGGAATCGTTGTTAAATCAGGCGGTATATGGATTAACGGAGTGGCTGGATGCGGATGTAGCAAATGCGAGTTTAATAGCAAACCCTGGATGTTACCCCACAGCTACATTGTTAGGGATAGCGCCTTTAATAAAAAATAAACTGATTGATGAAAGCTCAATTATTATTGATGCAAAAACAGGAGTGAGCGGAGCAGGGCGCGGTGTTTCTGGAGCAACACACTATTCCGAAACGAATGAAAACCTTAAAATTTATAAAGTAAATGCACATCAGCATACACCGGAAATTGAGCAAATGTTGTATCGTTGGAATGAAAAATCAGGTGCAGTTACATTTTCGACGCATCTCGTGCCGATGACTCGAGGAATTATGGCGACAATGTATGCAACTGCAAAAGAACCGACAACTACAGAGCAGTTATTTGATTTGTTCAACGAATGCTATGCAAATGACTACTTTGTACGAATTAGAAAGAAGGGCACATACCCAAGCACGAAAGAAGTGTATGGTTCGAATTTTTGCGATATCTCTTTAACATATGATGAAAGAACGAATCGGATTATGGTTGTTTCCGTCATTGATAACTTAATCAAAGGCGCATCTGGGCAAGCGGTTCAAAATATGAACAAAATGCTCCAGCTTGATGAAAGAACGGGGCTAGACTTTATGCCGGTATTCCCATAAGTTTCTTCCCCCTTAGGTGAGAAGATATCAAATGCGGAAGTAAACAAATTATGTACAACGTAAAAATTAAAATATCGATAAAGAAGAAAGGAGATTGAAAATGCTCACGAGTCAAAAAAGTATTCAGAAAATAGAAAGAGGTACAATTACAACTCCAGCAGGATTTCAAGTGGCTGGCATGCATACTGGAGTAAAACGAAAGAGAAATGATTTAGGTATTCTTTATTGCAATGAACCTGCGAATGCAGCAGCTGTATATACATTAAATGAGGTTAAAGCAGCTCCTCTGTATGTAACGAAAGAAAGTCTTGCAAAAGAAGGAAAGCTGCAGGCTGTTATTATTAATAGTGGCAATGCAAATGCTTGTACAGGCGAGCAAGGGAAAAAGGACGCGTATACGATGCGTCAAGTGACTGCGGAGCAATTTTCACTCCCAGAGCATTACGTCGCTGTGGCATCTACAGGTATTATTGGGTTAGAAATGCCAATGGATAAAATTATCCCTAATATAAAAAATCTTAAACTAGCGACAACAGAAGATAGCGCTGCACAATTTGGCCAATCACTTTTGACAACGGATAAGTTTAATAAGTCGGCTTGTTATCAAGCGACAATTGATGGAAAAACGGTGACAATGGCAGGGGCTGCAAAAGGCTCAGGCATGATTGAGCCAAATATGGGAACGATGCTTGCATTTTTAACGACCGATGCTGTTATCGAATCTAATATGATTGATCGTGCATTGAAAGAAGCAACGAATAAAACGTTTAATTGTATTACGGTTGACGGAGATACTTCTACAAACGATATGGTAATTGTAATGGCAAGTGAAAAAGCGGGGAACAAAACGTTAACCCCTGAGCATGAGGATTGGAGCCAATTTGTTGCTCTGTTAGAAAAAACATGTGAAGATTTGGCGAAAATGATTGCGCGAGATGGGGAAGGTGCAACAAAACTCATTGAGGCGGAAGTATACGGAGCCAAAAATGATACAGAAGCAATTCAAGTAGGAAAGTCGATTGTTAGTTCTTCCTTAGTAAAAACAGCCGTATACGGTTCGGACGCAAACTGGGGTCGAATAATTGCTGCGGTAGGATATAGTGGTGCAGTCGTAAACCCGGATACCATTGATATGTCGATCGGTACGATCCCACTTCTAAAAGATAGTCAGCCAACAACATATTCTGAAGATGAGGCTTCAGCATATTTAGAAAATGAAGAAGTAAAAATAACGGTAGATTTAAACGTCGGTGATGGAAAAGGGAAAGCTTGGGGATGTGATCTTACGTATGATTACGTAAAAATCAATGCAAGCTATCGCACGTAAGGAGGATGTCAACGTGCAAGATGTAATTGTTTTAAAATGTGGTGGCAGTACAATTGATCAATTATCGGAAGATTTTTTTACGAATATTCAGCTGCTACAAGAAACAGGGTTAAAACCGGTTATCGTGCATGGTGGTGGCCCAGAAATTAAGGAAATGCTGACAAAGCTTAATATTTCGTTTGAATTCGTGAATGGCTTGCGTAAAACAACGGAAGATATTATGAATGTCGTTGAAATGGTACTATGCGGGAATGTAAATAAACGTTTGACAAGAAGCTTGAATGCTGCGGGTATGCAAGCGATTGGGCTGTCGGGTTCGGATGCCAATTTATTTTCAGCAAAGCCGATTGATTTCGCCCAATTTGGTTACGTCGGGGAGATTGAGCAAGTAAATGATCTGTATTTGAAGAACTTATTAGATCAAGATATCGTACCAGTCCTGGCACCAATTGCTCTAGGGCAAGATGGAAAAAGATACAACGTTAATGCAGATACTGCTGCTGGTGCAGTCGCTAAGGCTTTAAATGCGAAACAACTTATCTTTGTAACAGATGTGCCAGGAGTAATGAAGAACGGTAAACTGCTTGCCACAGTTACTGAAGAAACGATAAGAGACATGATTGCCGACGACACAATATACGGAGGCATGGTTCCTAAAGTTACTGCTGCGCTCGATAGTTTAACAGGTGCCGTGAATGAAGTAATGATTGTCGATGGAAAGCAATCTGCTCTTCAGTCTGATAGAAGGCTTGTAGGAACGGTTATTAAAAAAACTGCGGAGGTAGTACAATGACCTATTTACTTCCGACATACAAACGATTGAATTTATCTGTTGCACGGGCTAAAGGGTGTGTAATTCAGGATACTCGTGGAAAATCGTATCTTGATTTTGGATCGGGTATCGGTGTATGTAACCTAGGCCATCGTCATTCAGACGTACAACAGGCAATTGAAAAGCAACTGAATGAATACTGGCATGTTTCAAATTTATATGAACAGCCGATCCAAGAAGAGGTAGCTCAGCTGCTCGTAGAAAGCAGTAGTGGTGATCGAGTGTTCTTTTGTAATAGTGGTGCCGAAGCAAATGAGGCAGCAATCAAGCTCGCACGAAAAGCAACTGGTAAGAAAAAGATTGTAACGTTTCAACAGTCTTTTCATGGAAGAACCTTTGCAACAATGGCAGCTACGGGTCAAACAAAGATTCAAGAAGGCTTCGGTCCTATGCTGGATGGGTTTGAATATGTTCCGTACAACGATATGTCAGCCGTTGAAAAAGCACTTGATTCCCAAACAGCGGCGGTTATGCTCGAAGTAATTCAGGGAGAAGGTGGTGTTCATCCCGGAGAGGTTAATTTCCTTCAAGGGGTAGCACAATTATGTAACGAACAGAATGTATTACTGATTGTCGATGAAATCCAAACGGGTATTGGTCGGACAGGAAAGGTTTTTGCCTATGCGCATTATTCAATTGAACCAGACATTATTACGATTGCAAAAGGGCTTGGAAATGGTATGCCTGTAGGGGCAATAATAGCTAAATCGCCTCTTGAAGAACATTTTGGTCCTGGGTCCCATGGTTCGACATTCGGAGGAAATCCACTTGCAATGGCTGCGGCGAAAACAGTAATGCAAACGGTGATACAACCAACCTTTTTACAAGAAGTGAATGAAAAAGCGACATACCTTATGGAACAGTTAACGGAAAAAGTAGGTACGAATCGTTTAATAGCTTCCTTTAAAGGAAAAGGAATGATGATCGGTATACATTGTAAGAGTGATGTTACCGGAATCATACCGAAACTGTTAGAAAATGGTTTAATCGTATTAAGTGCTGGTCCAAATGTAATCCGGTTGCTGCCACCTTTGACGGTTACGAAAGATGAGATTGATCAAGCCGTAACTATTTTGGCAGATGTGTTAAGTGATGATGTGTAATTTGTATTGTGAACGAGTCTCTGGAATTAGGCATTAAGAAATTTAAACTTTAATAATGAGATAAGGAAGTGAAGGTGTCATGATTAATCCCGTAGTGGTACAACATATGAGAAGTAAATTAGAAGGAAAGCATTTTCTTAAGCTTGCTGACTTTACAAAAGCAGAATTAATGGATTTGATTCGCTATACGATACAATTAAAGAACATGCAGAAAATGGGCGAACCTCATCCATTATTAAAAGGGAAAACGTTGGCGATGATTTTTGAAAAGTCATCAACGAGAACACGAGTTTCGTTTGAAACCGGGATGTATCAGCTTGGCGGGCAAGCATTATTTTTAAATAAAAATGATCTGCAAATTGGTAATGGTGAAACGATTGCCGATACTGCTAAAGTGTTGTCTCGTTATGTAGACGGAATTATGATTCGAACGTATGAGCATGCTATTGTAGAGGAGCTCGCAGTAAATGCTTCTATACCGATCATAAACGGATTAACGGATGATTTTCACCCTTGTCAAGTATTAGCTGATTTAGTAACTATTTATGAAAAGAAAGAATCGTTTGATGACTTGAAGCTAGCGTTTGTCGGTGACGGTAACAATATGGCGCAATCTTTACTAATGGGCTGTGCAATAATGGGGATTGACTGTACGATTGCTTCGCCAGACAATAGTCAAGTGAAGCAAGAGATTTTTTCACAAGTATTGGAGAAAGCAGCCGTATCAGGGGCTAAAGTCGAGCAAACGAATGACCCAGTTGAAGCAGTGGCAAATGCCGATATCATTTATACGGATGTATGGGCAAGCATGGGCTGGAATGGGGATTTAGAGGAACGTAAAAAAGGTTTTATGAAGTATCAAGTGAACGATGCACTCGTAACAGGAGCAAAGGATGATTATGTATTTTTACATTGTCTCCCTGCTCATAGAGAAGAAGAAGTGGCTTCCTCGATTATAGACGGTGATCATTCGGTTGTTTTTGATCAAGCGGAAAATAGACTTCACGCACAAAAAGCAATATTAGCCTCGCTCTTATAAGGGTATGTAATGTTGCATAATAGTCGTCTGAATAATTACAGGCGTACACTTCTTTCGTGAATAATGATAATCGTATTTTTAGTTTGAGTGCCGTCAGAACTAGTAGTCTGTAAATAAAGGGTTCTTTGTCGAATGCCGTTGGTGATGTATTTTAAGTCGAGGAATACTTAATAATTATGTAGAACGAAAACATGAAGGCTTGCGCTCTGATGTCGCTGACTTGCACTACAGCCGACAGGATTTTCGCGGTTACTGCCTCTGCTTCTGTAGTTCCTCTATCCGAGACGCTACAGTGATCTTCGAAAGCTTGCTATTTCCGCAGGAGTTCGTCAGCTTAAAGAGGGCTAATGCCATTATTGTACACACTTCAATGCTGTTTAATTTGCATTGGAGTGTGTTTCTTTTGTATTGTATTTTGTTTCTACAGGTTTTCGTTTGAAATCAAGCATGATTCGATTCTTATAATTCGTGTTTTGCAATATGTAGGGTTATAGATTAATTTTCCATCGCCATTTTACAGGCCTTTTCTTTGTGCATTCCATCATTTACACAACTTCCTTCAAAGATAATGCTGGATCCTTGAATATTAAGTAAGTTTCGAAATAGACAAGTGATTTCCTCCTATGTATGGTTTTCAACGAATTTTAATTTACAAGTAATTTTCTTGTTTTCTATTATGAAATCAAAATGACGTTAGTGAATTTTCTTCACTAATGTCATATACTTTGTCAACTACTGTTCACGAAACCTTAAATATAGTGTTCTTTACAAAACGTTTACACTCACTACATATACACGTAATATTCTCCTCCTATACTAAGAATTGTGAGAGGGAAAACCTACTCTATTAATCTAGAGAAAATGAGGGAGGACAATTATTATGTCTTTTAAAAAGTATTTCATGTTCCTAATATTAGCAGCATTCGTAGCAGTTATGGCAGCTTGTGGAGCAGACGCAGAAGAAGAGGGATCAGACGTTTCTGAAGAAGCAGAAACAGATGAAGCGAAAGAAACGGAAGAAGAAGGCGATCGGGATTCAGAGGAATTAGAAGGCAGTGTCGTTATTGACGGTTCAGGTACAGTTTATCCTCTTATGGCGCGATTGGCTGAAGAATATATGATAACAGAACAAGAAAATGTTTCGGTTGAAGTAAGCAGAGCGGGTACAAGTGCAGGATTTGAAAAGTTTTTAGCAGAAAATGGTACAGATTTTAACGATGCATCACGAAAAATTAAAGACGAAGAACAAGCGAAAGCAGATGAGCTTGGAATTGAAGCAAAAGAACTGAAAGTTGCTTTAGACGGATTAACATTTGTTATAAATAAGGAGAACGACTGGGCTACTGAAATGACGGCCGATGAATTAAAAAGTATCTTTTTAGCAGAAAGTGGTGTTACGAAGTGGTCGGACATTAATCCAGAATGGCCAGATGAAGCAATTAATGCGATGGGACCGAACGAAAACCACGGAACGTACGAATTTTTCTACGAGAGCGTGCTTGATGAAAAGGACTTAGTTGATGGTGTGAATTTACAACAGGAATATCCAACATTAGTAAAGCTTGTGTCAGAAGATGTAAATGGGATTGCATTCTTTGGTTTCGGATACTATGTAAACAATCAGGATAGCCTGCAAGCAGTTCATGTTGATTTTGGCAACGGTCCGGTTGAACCATCTCTTGATACGATTGCTGAAGATGGAGAGTATGCAGACTTCACGCGTCCGGTTTTCACTTACTTAAACGTGAATAATGCAAAAGAAAAAGATCAAGTATTAGACTATGCACTATATGTTATGAACAATGTAAACACGTTTGCTGGCGAAGTAGGATTTGCACCAATTCCAGATGAAGAGGCTCAGCAGCTTATTACAGATTTAGAAGGGCTTAAATAAAAGATAACAATTGCATATGATTCGAGCATATAGAGCAATGAGATGAGAGAAACGGATACTCTCATCTTATTGCGACTTATAAGCCTTGAAAGGATAGAGATATAGATTATGGCGGTGAATCGTACTTACAAAGTTGATCAAGCTGTTAATACTAGAAGATTAATTGAAAACAAAAGGAAGTCGAAAAGCATTACGGCGCTGGTTGAAAAGACAATTCCTAGTTTCCTCTTTTTAATTGCGGCGGTATCCATACTGACGACCATTGGAATATTGTACACGTTGTTGACAGAAACAATAGCATTTTTTAAAGAAGTATCGTTTGTACAATTTTTTACTGGGACGACATTAAAGCCATTAAGTCAAACTCCTCAATTTGGTGTGTTGCCATTAATTACTGGGACAATTATTTCTTCTTTAATTGCAATGCTCGTAGCAGGGCCGATTGGAATTATGACAGCTATTTATTTAAGTGAATATGCTTCAGATAGAGTGAAAAAGGTGTTTAAACCATTGCTTGAGGTGCTTGCAGGGATACCGACAATTGTTTACGGTTTTTTTGCATTCACATTTGTAACGCCATTATTAAAATACATCGTACCCGGGTTAGAAACTACGAATATATTAAGTCCTGGTCTCGTAATGGGTGTTATGATTATTCCGATGATTGCTTCTTTATCAGAGGACGCAATGAACGCTGTTCCAAATGCAATGCGTGAAGGCGCATTAGCTTTAGGGGCTACGAAATTAGAAGTTACATTGCGTGTCGTTATTCCAGCAGCTTTATCAGGAATTATTGCATCGTTTGTACTTGGAATCTCTCGGGCAATAGGCGAAACAATGATTGTTACAATAGCGAGCGGCAGTACGAAAAATTTCACATTTGACGTTACACAATCTATGCAAACGATGACTGCTTATATCGTTGAAGTATCTGGCGGAGAGGCGCCTGCAGGCTCGACAATTTATTATAGCTTGTATGCGGTAGCAATGACATTATTTGTCTTTACATTTCTAATGAATTTACTTGCTCGTTATGTATCTCGTAAATTCAGGGAGGAATATTAAATGAACTACATTGATAAAGCACAGGTACAACAACGAATGAATGCTCGTTTAATACAAAATCGTCTATTTAAAAATTTGTTTTTAGTTGCTTCATTATTTGGATTGATTGTTCTTATTACATTAATTTTAAGAGTGTTAGTAGATGGAATAGCTTGGATAAATATTGACTTTATAACTGGAAAGCTATCAACCCAGTTTGATCGTGCTGGAATTATGGGTGCTATACTTGGCACAGCTTGGCTTATGGTCGTTGTAACCCCGGTTACCTTTGTACTAGGTGTAGGAACTGCGATCTATTTAGAACTGTATGCAAAAAAAGGAATCATTCAATCGTTTATTCAAACGAATATAGCGAATTTAGCCGGTGTACCGTCTATCGTTTATGGAATTTTAGGGTTAACAATCTTTGTAAGAACGATGGATTTTGGAAACATTGTACTTGCAGGCGGTCTAACGATGTCATTACTCGTCTTACCAATTGTAATCGTTGCGAGTCAAGAAGCAATACGTTCCGTTCCTTTCCATTTAAGCGAAGCCTCTTATGGGTTAGGGGCTACAAAATGGCAAACCATTCGAAAAGTCATCCTGCCTGCAGCATTACCAGGAATTTTGACAGGAGCGATCTTATCTTTATCACGAGCGATTGGAGAAACGGCTCCACTTGTCGTTATTGGTATTCCTGCATTGCTAATTCCATTTCCAGGTGGGATTTTAGATAAATTTACAGTATTACCAATGCAAATCTATTATTGGACGTTAGATTCTGCGCTTGTAGATGAATATGTTAACTTGGCAGCTGCAACTATTATCGTTTTATTACTACTTCTTTTTTTATTGAATGCTTCTGCTATTTTTATTCGTAATAAGTTTCAGAAAAGGTATTAAGAGCACTGTACGTTTATTAAGCAGGCTTTTAAGGAGTGAATATAATGACTTTAGTAAAAGAAAAGATGAACGTAGACTTTACGCTAACACCGAAACCTACAAATCATATTGGGTTAGCCAATGAAGTTGTTTATCGTACGGTAGATTTCAACTTATGGTATGGAGATACACATGCACTAAAGGATATTAATCTATCCCTTTATCAAAACGAAGTTACTGCAATCATCGGCCCATCTGGATGTGGCAAATCAACATTTATTAAAGCATTGAATCGAATGGTTGAGCTCGTTCCGATTGTAAAGCTATCAGGAGACATAATGTATCGAGATCAACACATTCTTGATCGGTCTTTTAGAGTAGAAGAATTAAGAACGCAAGTTGGAATGGTTTTTCAAAAGCCAAACCCATTTCCAAAGTCAATCTATGAAAATATTGCCTATGGGCCAAAAATACATGGGATTCGCAATAAAAAAATAGTAGATGAAATTGTAGAAAAAAGCTTAAGAGGTGCCTATATATGGGATGAGGTAAAAGACCGTCTTCATGAAAATGCGTATGGTTTATCCGGTGGACAGCAACAGCGTTTGTGTATTGCCCGTTGTTTAGCAATTGAACCAGATGTTATTTTAATGGATGAGCCTACTTCGGCATTAGATCCAAAGTCTACCTTGAAAGTTGAAGAGCTTGTACAGAAGTTGAAGAAGGAATACTCGATCATTATGGTTACTCATAATATGCAACAAGCCGCTCGTATTTCTGATAAAACAGCATTTTTCTTAGAAGGGGAAGTCATTGAATATGACGCCACTGATCATATATTTACAAATCCAAATGATAATAGAACAGAAGACTACATTTCTGGTCGGTTTGGTTAATGAATGAAAATATCCATTTGTTTACTATTCCGATGCACATACGTTTGAAAAAAGTAACTATTTATCAGACTGATCTCGGTCGGCATGTTTATGGAGTAAATCAATTTTCTCTTCAATTCGATCGAGTTGTGATTTTTGTTTACTTCTCTTAAATAGGCTTATTAATAGTACGATAAGTGTAGTAACTATAATTGCAATTAAGAAAAAGAAAAATAATTGAATTGCTAAGTCACCGAAATGAAATTGTTCAACATCCATTTTGTGTCCCCCCTTTATATATATAGATAAACGAACCAATGCTGCCAGTCATCATTGGTTCGTTTGCATTTTATAGTTGGTACATTAAATCTTTGAAATCCAATTAAAAGGGTCTTCTTCTTTACCATATTGAATAGCTGTTAACGTGTCATAAACTCTTTTCGCAGTTTTCCCCGTTTTACCTTCATTAATAACGAGGTCTTGTTCGTCCCAAGTCAACTGGCCAATAGGTGAAATGACCGCTGCGGTACCGGAACCGAATGCTTCTTCCAAGCTACCTTGCTTATGTGCGTCATAGATTTCTTCCATAGATATTTTTCTTTCTGTTACAGGAACATTCCACGACTTTAGTAGTTGGATAACAGAGTTTCTTGTTACACCTTCTAAAATGCTTCCGTTAAGCGCCGGGGTAATGACTTCACCGTTAATCTTGAAAAACACATTCATACTACCAACTTCTTCAATGTATTTTTTCTCTACTCCATCAAGCCACAACACTTGAGCAAACCCTTTGTTTGCAACTAATTCTTGTGCCATTAAACCAGCTGCGTAATTCCCACCAGTTTTTGCCTCGCCAGTTCCACCTTTTACTGCTCGAACAAATTTATTTTCAACAGCGATTTTCACCGGATTAATTCCTTCCTTGTAATAAGCGCCTACTGGAGAGAGAATGACGATGAATTTATAATGATTTGAAGGTGCTACACCTAAATACGGCTCCGTTGAAATAATAAACGGTCGAATATAAAGCGAAGTACCTTCGGAAGTTGGTATCCACTCTTTGTCAATTGAAACAAGCTGCTTAATTGCTTCAATGGCAAACGATTCATCAATCCTTGGAATACAAAGACGGTCATTTGAACGGTTTAATCGCTCCATGTTTTTTTCAGGACGAAAAAGCTGAGCCTCTCCCGTTGGAGTAATATATGCTTTCAATCCTTCGAATACAGATTGACCGTAGTGGAAAATCATTGCAGCAGGATCAATCGTCAAAGGCTCATAAGGAACGATACGTGCATCGTGCCAGCCAGATTCTGAAGAATAGTCCATAATAAACATATGGTCTGTAAATACTCTGCCGAATTCCAATTGATCGGTTTGTGGTTTGGCTTTCTTATCTGTTGCTAATACTTGCTGTATACGTTGTTTTTTCATCCCCATATCTCCTATCATTAAAAACAAAATAGTATTTTAAAAGTTGAATTAAAAGTCACAGTACTAAAGAAGCTAAAATATATCTGTTTAAATACTTTCTTACAATAACATATCATATTATTTAAATTCAGTGTGATAATAATTCCTATTTTAGTCAATTTCATAATTGCCATTTTTAAAAAACACAAAAGAACAGAATGTTAAAATCGACTTAAAATTGGTGTCTGCTGTGTTCGATCCGGATCCACTCCGCTTTCCGCAGGCAACACCTCAACTAATTTTAAACGATTTTTCCCAAAACTTATAAAATGGATTTTCGGCTGTTGCTTTTCCTGCAGGAGTGTGCGTGGATCCGGATTCCACACAGACGAGTTGGTGTTGCTATGCAACCTGTGTTTCTTGGTTGAATGCTGTATGAATTCGATTATCCTCATCCTATCTCATTATGCGAGCTTTAATTAATACTTTCTGTAAAAAAGGTAAACGTATATGGTGTATGAGTAAAATGGTTGTGGGGGAACAGATGCACGAATCTAACTAGATAATATGTGATCAATTTTACTTCGAACGATATACACATGAATAACACCGTTGATTTTCACTGCAGGTGGATGCTTTCCGCGGAAACGGCATCAGCCTCCTCGGAAAGCGTAGTGTATATCTACTGCGGTCGGTAGGAAGCAATACTAAAATTAACGAGTACAAAGAGAGGTTTTTTAACTTCTTAAAATAACACCCACAAATACTTGACTCAATCGTATATGGTTTGTTTCTTTACAAGCTGAATGGATCTCGCTATGATTTAGTAGGTTTATAATTTTTAAAGGAGTGGGTGTTGTGCATATATTTGAACAATCAAATACATTAAAAAGATTACCGGAACAATTTTTTGCTAAGCTTGCCGGTAAAGTACAGTCTTTGCAAATGCAAGGGTATGACGTTATAAATTTAGGACAAGGAAATCCTGATATGCCAACACCTGAGCACATTGTTCAGGCAATGCAAACAGCTGTAGAGCGACCTACTAATCATAAATATTCTCCGTTTGCCGGGCATCGCCATTTCCGTGAAGCGATTGCAGAATTTTATAAACGAGAATACAACGTGCACATTGATCCAGACAAAGAGGTTGCTCTGTTAGGTGGTACAAAAGTAGGGGTGGTCGAAATTAGCCAATGTCTACTTAATCCTGGAGATGTAGCACTGCTTCCAGATCCAGGCTATCCTGATTATTTATCGGGCATCGCGCTCGCTCAAGCAGAACCTTCCTTTATGCCACTTTTAGAGGAGAATGACTTCTTGCCAAATTATGAAAACTTATCTACTGAAATGCTAGATAAGGCGAAGCTCATGTTCTTAAATTATCCGAGTAATCCAACAGCAGGAACTGCTAACAAAGCATTTTTTGATTATACGGTAGCAATAGCGAAGAAAAATAACATTTGTGTTGTGCATGATCTTGCTTATGGAGCGATCGGATTTGACGGCATAAAGCCGCCAAGCTTTTTACAATCTGAGGGCGCTAAAGAGATTGGCGTTGAAATGTATACGTTATCCAAAACGTATAATATGGCAGGGTGGCGTGTTGGATTTGCAGTAGGGAATCAATCCGTTATAAGTAGTATTAATTTACTGCAGGACCACACGTATGTAAGTTTGTTTGGAGCGTTACAAGAAGCCGGTGCAGCAGCATTACTCGGAGATCAAACAGCTGTTCACGAATTGAATGCAATTTATGAAAGACGTCGTAATGCATTCGTTGCGAGCTTAAACGATATCGGTTGGAAGGTGAGTGCGCCTAAAGGTACGTTTTTTGTTTGGCTACCGGTACCATCGGGTTATACGTCGGAGGAGTTTACCGATATTCTTTTGGAAAAAGCGCACGTTGCGGTTGCTCCAGGGAATGGGTTCGGTACGTATGGGGAAGGTTATGTTCGTGCTGGTTTATTAGATGAGGAGGAACGATTACGAGAAGCCGCTCGTCGCATAGGAGAATTGAATTTGTTTTAAAACGTAGTAAAGCTTTATGTTATAGCCTTGAAAAGCGGAGATATCAAATTCATTCTATACTGGCAAGGCTTGCTTTTTGTGTTGTTCATTTTATCTATTTTGATTTTGAAAACAGGTAGTGAAAATGAAGCACGTTTTTTTGAGAAACGGTCGTTGCGTATGTTATGTTGAAAGAAATTTACAGAGAAAAATAATAAACAAGGACTCTGACTGAAAATCATTGAACTTTTACACGCGGAGCAATATAATTAAAGAAAGAAAGGTGAGGTGCTAAATGACAAAAGATTCAAAAGATTTGCGGATTAATAGTAAAGTGTTTGACGGTACGATGAAGTCACCAAACCGGGCGATGCTCCGTGCTGTTGGCTTTACCGATGAGGATTTTAAAAAGCCAATGATTGGAGTTGCCAGTACGTGGAGTGAGGTAACGCCATGTAATATACATATAAAGGATTTAGCAGAAAGCGCTAAAAAAGGTGCGAGAGAAGCTGGCGGCGCACCTATGATATTTAATACGATTACTGTATCTGACGGTATATCGATGGGAACGGACGGGATGCGTTATTCCCTTCCAAGCCGGGATGTTATTGCTGACTCTATCGAAACAGTTGTTGGTGCAGAAAGTCTTGATGCTTTAGTAACAATCGGTGGATGCGATAAGAACATGCCAGGTTGTATGATCGCTATCTCGAACGCTGAAGTCCCATCTGTATTTGTTTACGGTGGAACTATTTCACCTGGAAAGCTCGATGAAAAAGATATCGATCTTGTATCTGTATTTGAAGGCGTTGGCCAGCATAATAAAGGGGATATTGACGATCAGCAATTACGTCGTATCGAATGTCAAGCATGCCCTGGTGCTGGTTCATGTGGCGGTATGTATACAGCAAATACGATGGCTTCTGCTATTGAAGCAATGGGGATGAGTTTGCCTGGTAATGCTGCAAAGCCAGCAACTTCTGAAGCAAAAATGGAAGAATGTGCCGAAGCTGGAAAGGCTGTATATAATCTTTTGGAAAAAGGTATTTATCCAAAAGATATTATGACAAAAGAGGCATTTGAAAATGCAATTACAGTCGTAATGGCGCTTGGCGGGTCGACGAATGCGATTCTTCACCTTCTATCCATTGCGCACGCGATTGATGTTGATTTAACTATTGATGATTTCAATCGGATCCAAAAACGAGTGCCACACATTGCCGATTTAAAGCCGAGCGGTCAGTATGTAATGGAAGATTTATACAATGTCGGTGGTGTACAAGCCGTAATGAAGCTGTTATATGAAAATGGGTATCTGCATGGAGACTGTTTGACTGTAACAGGTAAAACGTTGGCAGAAAACTTAAAAGACGCTCCTAGTCTAAAAGAAGGTCAAAAAGTAATTACATCGCTTGATCAGCCGAAACGAAAAGATGGCCCGTTAATAGTCTTAAAAGGAAATCTAGCACCAAAAGGCGCAGTAGCAAAAGTATCTGGTGTAAAGGTTAAGCGACATACTGGTCCTGCTCGAGTGTATAACACAGAAGCGGAAGCGACAGAAGCGGTAATGAATAATGAAATTAATGAAGGCGATGTTCTCGTTATTCGCCATGTTGGACCAAAAGGCGGCCCAGGTATGCCGGAAATGCTGTCTATTTCTGCGATCCTTGTTGGAAAAGGACTAGGCGAAAAAGTGGCATTATTGACGGATGGCCGTTTCTCAGGCGGAACTCATGGTCTTGTTGTCGGACATATTGCACCAGAAGCCCAAGTCGGCGGTCCGATTGCATTGCTACAAGAAGGCGACGAAGTAACGATTGATTCCGAGGAACAAACGATTACGATGGATGTTTCAGAGGAAGAATTAGAAAATCGTCGTAAGAGCTGGGAAGCACCTCCACTTTATACAAAAGGTGTACTTGGTAAATATGCGCATAACGTATCGTGCTCATCAAGAGGTGCAGTAACGGATTATTTTAAACGTATGGAAGATTAATATATGAAAAACGGATAAGTGGACATACGTTCATTTATCCGTTTTTTTAAAAGCTCCCAGTTAATGGTAGTGGAAGGCTGCGACTCCAGCCTCAAATAGCATGAATTGGAGACAGTTCCTTATTTCTAGTCGATCAACCGAAAAACCCATAAAAACCCGTACGAAATGTTAATTAGTACGGGTTTATATGGACAAGTACATCTTCAATTTCATGATGCTTGTTCATTAGTTTCGTTTTAACGTGTTTGCTAATAGCATGGCCTTTTTCGACCGTTATATTTCGATCGACTCCTACTTTTATATCAATAACGACATAGCTTCCATGTGTACGGACATGAATTTGATCTATTTTTAGAACCCCGCTAACACTTTTAACAGTTTCAATATATACTTGCGTATCTTCTTTATCCAACACTTTTTCCATCATTATTAAGGAAGATTCTTTAGCCAAGCTATATCCTACCTTTATAACAATAATTGAAACTAGAATACCCGCTACTGCATCGCCATATACAAGTGCGCTAATAGAATATGCTTCGCCTAACAATGCACTTCCAATTCCGAGCAGCGCCGCCATTGAAGATAAAGAATCAGAACGGTGATGCCATGCCTCGCTTATTAAAGCAGAACTTTTATACTTTTTTCCTAGTCTGTATTTGTATTGAAACAGTGCTTCCTTAATTAAAATTGAAATTATAATTATTACGAGTGCAAGCATCCCGGGAGCATTTGGTGTTTCTCCAAAAAATACTTTTATTGATGAAATGCTAACTTCTATACCGACAACGATTAGTAATAAAGCGACGATAATCGAAGCGATATTCTCTGCTTTTCCGTGTCCATACGGATGTTCTTCATCTGGTGGTTTATTAGCAATTTTGACAGCGAATAAGACAACAACTGAGCCTACAATATCTGAGGCTGAATGTAGTGCATCTGCCATGAGCGCCCTGCTCCCTGATAGCAAGCCACCAATACCTTTTAATATTGCGAGTAAACCATTAACGATAATTCCAACCCATGTTGCCGTAATTATTGGTTTTGTATTTTCCCTCATTTATTTTCACCACCATGTCTTGTCCTTCTATCCTACCAGTTGCTATTTGGGTGGGTCTAGAGCAATGTTATTCATTACATCAAACATACTGCCTATAACGCAAAAAAGTTGCGTTAGTTAAACACGAAGTAAGTAATGTTTTATAATATGATCTTCCTTAAATTAGAAAAGAGTTTCCTACGTGAAACAATAAACGGTCATTTTTATAGCATTGTCGGTTCTAGTTACATTATGTAATCTTCACGTATTCATGTATCTATTTTCACCTAAAGTATATAATCATACACATTTAAAGAAAATGGTTATCTTAACGAACAAATACGTGCAATCCAATTACTTGCACCTATGTTAAACAAGCTTCTGAATTATGGTAAACTTATACAAGCACATTAATTGTTAGGAGGTACGTAAATGAAATTAGCAACATTTTCAATAAACGGTAAGCAATCTTTTGGGATAAAGGTGAAAGATGGGATCATTGACGTGGAAGCAGCATTACAACAACATCCATCTGACTATGATATTCCGTCTAATGTAATGAATTTTATTAAACATAGTAACGAGGCATTGCCTGCCATGAGTCGCTATCTTTCTAAGCTAACTATAAATGAACAGTCGCAGTTTTTAATTAAAGAATCAGAAGTGGATTGGGAACCATGCGTACCAAGGCCAGGTAAAATCATATGTGTTGGTCTAAACTATAAAAAACATGCAGATGAAGTGAAAATACCGTATCCAGAAGTACCTGTTTTATTTAACAAATTTCCAAATGCACTAACAGGACACAGGCGTGCAATTCTCATCCCGCAAGTAACGAATCGTGTGGATTATGAAGCAGAGCTAGGTATTGTAATTGGACAAACTGCTAAAAATGTTTCGGAAAAGGAAGCGTTAGATTATGTGTTCGGCTATTGTACGACAAATGATGTATCCGCCCGTGATTTGCAAAAGAAGACATCGCAATGGTTGCTCGGTAAAACATGTGATGGCTTTGCTCCTATTGGTCCTTATATCGTAACGAAGGATGAAGTAAGCGATCCAAATAATTTAACGTTAAAAACTACGGTAAATGGAGAAGTACGACAACATTCAAATACAGCTGATATGGTATTCTCTTGTGAGGCGATTGTTAGCTATATTTCTAAGCATATGACATTATTTCCAGGCGATTTAATTTTAACAGGTACTCCAGAAGGTGTAATCATCGGACAGCCGAAAGAAGAAAGAGTATATTTGCAACAAGGTGACGAGGTAACAATTGAAATTGAAAAGCTAGGCGCACTAACGAATACATTTATAAATGAATAAGTACGTTACAACATAAAGGAGAGCTCCTTATTGAAAGCAACATTTGAATTATCAAAAGAGCAACAGGAAGAAATGATTAAACATATGCAGCATTATTTTGAAAAAGAGCATGGCGAAAAAATGGGTAATTTGAAAGCGATGATGTTCTTAGACTTCATAACGAAGGAAATAGCGCCAACCTTTTACAATAAAGGTGTAGAAGATAGTCATACATACATGCTAGCGAAAATAGAGGATATATTTGAAATTCAGAAGTGATAAATCACGTGTGGAAAATAAGGAGATAGGCAATGGGCACAGACGGAAGATATAGAGAAAATATTTATAGAGGACTTGCAGTGGAAGTTATTTTGAAAAAAGATCAGAGAACAGGTAAAACGACAAGTGGGATTGTACAGGATATACTTACTAAGTCCTCCTTTCATCCTCACGGCATAAAGGTTCGCTTACAAGACGGTCAAGTAGGAAGAGTTTATACCGATACGAAATGATCGTTTATAATTTGCATACATTTTTACCGTACTGGAAGAATACTTTTTATAAATACAATTGCAAATGAGCATGATTCAATTATTGAGGAATGTGTAGCCTGTCCAACATTTAATTTTTAATTTGTGAACTAATCGTGACAACTTGCAGTTTTAATGCTTTCGATCGTCTGTTTAATTGACTTTACAACTGTTCGATTGTAAACTATATAAAGATAGTGCGAACTATATATATTTGGTATATGAGGTGACACGATGATACAGTCTGTATTCACAATAGGTATTATTTTAACGGTTGCTATTTTAATTTTAAGTTTTGTACTTGTGAAAGTAACGCCTAAAACGAAGTACATAAGCTACTACCCATGTATGTTCTTATTTGGAGCTGGCTTAATTTTACTTTTGTTTGCTACGATAGTTGAAAGAACATTTATTATGGGTGCCGGCCTAGGTGGCTGGGGAATTGCTTGTCTATTTGCAGCTGCAATTGGTTTTATTGTCACGGCGATTTTAGACTCTTTTCAGCAAGAGGATGTTAAAGCTTAATTAATTTAATTACGATTAATAGGAGACGTGCTTCCACGTCCTATTTATTTAGAAAAGTCTGCGATGCATATTGTGTGCGTTGCGGACTTTTCTATTTTTTTATAAAACGACCCCTAACAAAGGAAATAAAAGAACTTAAAAAGGATTACGAATTGTTGTTTACTTTTAGAAATGTTTATATTATAATAAAAGTTGTATCGAGGAAAGAAATAATGCCTAAGCAAACTAATTGACGATGATGAATTCATTTAGACGGAACTCAAGGTAATAAAATTTTTATTTTAAACGATTATGTATGCAGCGTGAAATAGAAGTGGACGAACGCTATAAAGTCATTGGATCAAGGTTTAATTAAAGAATAAATATCGGAAAGTTCCTTTTTTAACGTCTTAAAGTTGCCTCAGGTAAACTTTTTGGCGTTTTAATAATAATAGAACATGGAAAAGTGGAATCAGGAGGAGATAGCATTGAGGCAAACGATTGATGTAGAGAATTTAAATGTTTCCTATTATGGAAAGCAAGTAGTGGATAATGTCAACTTTTCATTTGAGACAGGAAAGTTAATTGGCATACTAGGACCAAACGGAGCTGGAAAGTCGACGATGATGAAAGCTGTTCTCGGTTTAATTCCACGAGATAGTGGAAAGGTGACGATGGAAAATAAGCCATTAAAAGCTGTGCAAAAAAGAATTGCTTACGTTCCGCAACGTTCAAATATAGATTGGGACTTTCCAATAATTGTACGGGATACGGTTTTATTAGGGACGTTTCCAAAGCTTGGGTTATTTCATCGTCCGAAAAAGGCGGATCGGCAATGGGCGATGGAGTGTCTTGCTAAAGTCGGTATGGAAAAGTATGCAAAAAATCAGATTGGAGAATTGTCCGGTGGGCAACAGCAGCGTGTGTTTCTCGCACGTGCATTAGCACAGAAGGCGGAATACTTTTTCTTAGATGAACCATTTGTTGGAATTGATGTCGCAAGTGAGAAAGTAATTATTAACATTCTTAAAAAATTACGTGACGAAGGAAAAACAGTGTTCGTTGTACATCATGACTTATCGAAAGTAGAGCACTATTTTGATGATTTAATTTTAATTAATAAAGAAATTATCGGATGTGGTTCTGTAGAAAACGTATTCCAACCTTCACTAATGCAAAAAGCATATAATTCTCCCTTTTCAATGATGGGCAGTCTAGGAGTGGAAGCATGATCGAGTTTATGAACGACATAATGAATTACGGATTTCTACAGAAAGCGATGATTACTTCCGTTGTCGTCGGAATAATTTGTGGGGTTATTGGCAGTTTTATTGTACTTCGAGGGATGGCATTAATGGGGGATGCAATTTCGCATGCTGTATTACCTGGAGTAGCTATTTCTTATATGTTCGGTATTAGTTATTTTTATGGAGCAGTTGTGACGGGGATTCTAACCGCATTAGGTATTGGTGTTATTAGCCAAAACAGTCGTGTGAAAAATGACTCGTCGATTGGACTTGTTTTTTCGGCCGCTTTTGCGTTAGGGATTATCTTAATTACAAAGGCTCAAAGTGCAACGGATCTAACTCAAATTCTGTTTGGAAATGTATTATCCGTTCGAACGTCTGATATGTGGCTGACAATCATTGTAGGGGCAATTGTTCTCCTTGCTGTCTTCTTGTTTTATAAAGAACTGCTTGTGTCTAGTTTTGATGAAACAATGGCTGCGGCCTATGGGTTGAAGGTACGGCTCATTCATTATGGGATTATGGTTTTATTGACGTTAGTTACGGTCGCTTCGTTGCAAACAGTAGGTGTTATTTTAGTAATATCTATGCTAATTACACCAGCGGCTACCGCTTATTTATTAACGAATCGAATGGGGACGATGATTTTTATGGCTGCATTTTTTGGAGCAGTCTCAGCGGTGATCGGTATGTATTTTAGTTTTGTTTATAATTTACCATCTGGCCCAGTAATTGCTTTAGCAACTACCGCATTATTTGTTTTAGCTTTTATCTTTTCACCAAAACAAGGGGTGTTATGGCGTACCCTTAAGAATAATAAAAAGAAAGTGGCGTTAGGGAAGTAATCAACTGGTGAAAAAAATTAACTATAGGATTAAACATCAAAGGAGCGTATGGGGTTTATGAGAAATTTTGTAAAGGCACTAATTTTAGCGAGCATCGCATTCGTTGCACTCGCAGCTTGTGGCACGAGTGATGCTACAAAAGAAGAAAAAGGAGAAGTAGCAGATACTAAAGAGACTGCTGGAACTACTGAAGCAAGTACTGGAAATAAACTGTTGGCTGTTTCATCTTTTACGATTATTTCAGATTTGGTTCGAGAAATCGGTGGGGAAAAGGTCGAAGTACACAACCTCGTACCGACGGGAACCGATCCACATGAGTATGAGCCGTTGCCAGAGGATATTAAAAAAGCTACAGATGCGGATGTATTATTTTACAACGGTATGAATTTAGAAGGTGGGAAGGATGGCTGGTTTTTCAGAATGGTCGACTCTGTAGGTCAGGATGAGGCGAAGGTTTATAGTTTGACCGAACGCGTAGAGCCGAAGTATTTGTCGGCAAAGGGAAGTAAAGATGAAGAAGTTAACCCCCACTCGTTTATAGATCCCGGTGTAGGTATTAAGATGGCGGAGGATATGCGAGATGCATTTATCGAGGTTGATCCAGACAATAAAGCGTATTATGAAGAACGAGCCGAAGATTATTTGACCCGTTTAAAAGAAATTGATAAAGAGTACGAAGAGCGAATTGGTGCAATACCTAAAGAAAATCGTACGTTAATTACGAGTGAATGTGCGTTTCAATATATGCTCGATCATTACGGAATGGAGGAAGAATGTATTTGGCGTGTGGATACAGAAGAAAATGGTTCTCCAGAGCAAATTAAATCGCTTGTAACGTACATCCAAGAAAATAACGTTCCTGTTCTATTTTTGGAATCCAACGTAGATTCTCGTCCAATGGAAACCGTTTCTGCTGAATCTGGGGTTGAAATTTATGAAAAGTATATTTATTCGGATGAAATAGGCCAGCCTGGCGACGAAGTCGATACGTATATAAAGTATTTAAATTATAATATTGATATTATTAGTGATGGACTAAATAAGGAATCCTAATTTGCAGAATGATTTGAAATAGGAAGCATACTAAACAATTACGAACTTCAGCGAAAGATAAACAACAGGAAAAAAACTGCCCGCCTAAGCATTCCGAATATGACTTAAGCGGGCAGTTTTTCTATGCAAAATTGTTCATTAACGGAATCGTTTCACTCTTTAATCAAAACTGTTTCTTCCGCGCGTTGTTCAATCCGCTTCATTTTCATTAGCCGCCCGAGCGCCCGTTTGAAGGCTGATTTACTCATATGAAAAGTAGCACGTATGTCCTCGGGATCGCTTTTATCTGTAAAAGGCATGCGACCGTCTTGTTGTGCCAGATGTTGCAGAATTTGTTCTGCATCTGAATCCAATCGTTCGTGCTTTAATGGGAGTAACGAAACGTTGATTGACCCGTCTTCTTTAATCGCGATAATACGTCCATGCACAAGCTCGCCAAGACGTGGTTCTTCATTACGTTCTGTATGGTGAATAAATCCGCGATGATTATTTTCGGTAATTATCGCAGTGCCTTCACGACTTGTGTAATAGACTCGGCCAGTAACAGGCATATTCAACTTTAACTCAAGCGCAGCCTCCCATAAATCGCCGAAATCTTGTTCTTTAGCCGGTATGGCGAGCAGACGACCTTTGCGATCGGTCCCTAAGGTAACATACAGCTGATCACCCGGCTGTGGCCAAGCACTTTGGAATAATGGCAAGTCATCGACGGAAACGAGCATGTCTTTTGTTGTTCCGATATCAACAAATACGCCAATCGGTTTAATAACCTCTATCACCTGTGCCCAACCAAACGTATCTATTTGAATGAAAGGTACTTTACTACTTGCAACAATTTGCTCCGACTTGTCCATATATAAAAATACTTCGACTTCTTCGCCTGTTTCTAGTTCTTTATCTGCTTCATTATTGTGGAGCAAAGCTTCGTTGTCCTCTTGATGGAGAACGTATCCTGTATCAATCTTTCGTAATACTTCCATTGTTTGAACCGTTCCTATTTGTAAGCCGTTCATACAATTACCTGCTTTCGTAAATTTTATTATTAGAAAAGGAGCCCTTTATAGTATACGGTAGGGCTCCTTACATATGAAAGTAACAAATTCATTTATATGCTCACTTGATCTAGATAAGTGAAAAGTTTCTATTCAACGATTTTTTTGCAACGATTTAAGGTTGAGTTGAATTTTATGCCGCGGTCTTTTTCCACTGGGTGTTCTCTAACTTAAGCAATGTAAGCCCTACCTGCTCTTACATCCTTGCGACCCCTTAGTCGCGCCAGTGTGAGTAAGCATCTTCAAAAACAGTACGTAGAAAGCCAGAATGCTTATTTGTTACTTAGCTTTATATTATCTCTCGTAATTTAGTTTTTGTCAAGTAGTTGTCCATGAAAAATTGAGTCGCGTGTTTGCAATCGATGTTTAGAATTTTGAAAACCATTATTTTGTATAGATTACGCTGCGGTGATCGCCGTTGCCCTATGCTTCGCTTTCTGTTGGCAACGCCTCAACTAATTTAGGAAGTTTTTGCAACTTCCTAAATGGATTTTCGGCTGTTGCTTTTCCAACTAGAGTCTGCGCATATGGCAACGGCTAGTGCTAATTCAAACACCAAAGATATAGCGGGTCATAAATTTCCTATCCCTAAAGCGAAATTAGATTAGTAAAATCTGTTTTTAGTGCAGTTACACACTTTGAAAACGCTGCGGTGATCGCCGTTGCCCTATGCTTCGCTTTCTGTTGGCAACGCCTCAACTAATTTAGGAAGTTTTTGCAACTTCCTAAATGGATTTTCGGCTGTTGCTTTTCCAACTAGAGTCTGCGCATATGGCAACGGCTAGTGCTAATTCAAACACCAAAGATATAGCGGGTCATAAATTTCCTATCCCTAAAGCGAAATTAGATTAGTAAAATCTGTTTTTAGTGCAGTTACACACTTTGAAAACACTGCGGTGATCGCCGTTGCCCTATGCTTCGCTTTCTGTTGGCAACGCCTCAACTAATTTAGGAAGTTTTTGCAACTTCCTAAATGGATTTTCGGCTGTTGCTTTTCCAACTAGAGTCTGCGCATATGGCAACGGCTAGTGCTAATTCAAACACCAAAGATAGAAAGGGTCATAAATTTCCAATCCCTAAAAAATTAGATTAGTAAAATCTGTTTCGTCCTTTTTTAGTGCAGTTACACGCTTTTAAAACGTTGCGGTGATCGCCGTTGTCATATGCTTCGCTTTCTGTTGGCGCTTTTTATTTATTGTTAAAGCAATGACGAATAGTTGCGTTTATGTACATACAGTTTTGTCGCAGCAAATCCGAGTAAAATCAAAGCTGTTGCTAGAACTCCACCTTCAAGTCCAAAGGATCCTCCAGTTAGAAGAGCGTTCCCTTGAGAAATATCAATCTCGTAAAGTCCATGTGGGGTCGTTCCACTTACGGCAAAGCCAAAAATATTTCCTTGAAAGTAATTCCACGTAATATGATACCCGATTGGTAAAAGCAGACTTTTAGTAGCATCATACATATAAGCAAATAACAGTCCGACGAGCACGAGATTTACTAATCCGAAAAGACTCACATTTGGATTTGCCCCATGTACAATACTAAAGAAAAGAGCAGAAGCAACATAAATAATCCATTTTTTGTTCCCTCTTAAGATCATCGTATTCATAACATATCCTCTAAAAAACATTTCCTCAAAAAATCCTACTAAAATAAAGAGGATGAGAAAGCTGAATGTAAAACTACTTATTTGGGGATTTGAGAAGGCGGTCAGCAACTGAATATTCCCCGTTACATATAACACGATAAAAATAATAGTAATCGAAATGGCTCCAAGCAGTAGACCATAAACAAAATCTTTGACAGATCCGGATAGCCCTAATGTGGAAGGCTGTTGTTTATTAATAAGTCGCCAAATAAGTACGGTTGCAATGATTCCTCCTACGGTGCCTCCGCCTTGAGCGATTAAAAGCAGCCAAGGATAGTTTGAAAATGCCTCTCCCATATCGATTGCAATTGACCCGGACTCTTCTGATAGCTCGATGAAACTAAGGAAAAGGCTTCCGGGAATTGTAAACACACCTTGAACAAGGAACATAATAATAAATGCGACTAAAATGATCCACCCAGATCGGAATTGCCCGTTTTTATTTTTTAGCAATGTTGTACCTCCTCGTATTTATAATTTCACATTTGATGTTTAAAAATCCTTCTTCAAAAAAAACTGCTCAGCTAGCTTTACAGATGAAACTAGGAAAAAACTTGTCACTACGCATAAGCTAATATACGGTTGAAAAGGAATATACGTTTCCACTAATCGTTTAAAGCCTGGATCGAGCTCGTTGAAAATAATTTCATTTTTCATCGCTAGCACATGAACGAGTGGATCAAGCATGAGAAACGTGCCTAAAAAATAAAGAATCAATACGATACTAATCGAAACGATAACAGATTGAAAGTAGTAAAGTATAGGTAATGTAATACTTATAATTAAACCGCTAAGACAAAAAACGGTTACTATATCTCTCCAGCTATATACATAATAATCCGCCCCAAAAATGTTGGAAGTAAAGATCATAACGCCCCATTGGTAGAATAGAAGAAATAAAGCTAGCAATAGCAAAGCTACGTAGCGGCTTTGTACGATCCTTTGTTTTGGAACAGGTAAACTAATAAGGAACCGATTCATTTTCCCTGTATAATCAAAAATGAATAATGAAATAACAATAGCTAAAAAAACAATGAGAAACAAAAATATTGGAGGCAGCTTTATAACATAAGCAACCACTAAAAAAAGCAAAATCGAAACGTACATTAATATACTCGTATAATGCGTATGCTGTTTCAATAGAGCAAGCACTTGAATCACCAACCTTTAAAATTTTTCATTCCGTCAGTAAAATTATTTGTATTCCCCTTTGACTAATAGGTTAAAAGCAATCCTTCCGTTTAAAAATAGCTGTCGAAATACGATACGATATAAATAGACATAACATAGTCAGTAAGCTAGAAATAAGAAAAGGCTGGATATCGATTAAATAGAAAATACTTAAAAGGAAATAATCCGTATAAGGAAACGCTTCGTTTCCTGCGGTAATTGCAAAGCCAAAAGCGACTATAAAGATAAGTCCCATCATAACGACAACAGCAGTAACAAAGGATCGAAAATGGTAAAAAACGGGAAGAACAATGCTGAGTAACATACTAAAACCAAGGAGTGTGAATAAAAAATGTATCCTGTTTATAGGCTGTTCTTTTAAATAGGGAAGTCCTAAGTGTGCGAGTGCGTCAATCATCCATTGGTATAATAAAAACAGTATAAGTAGTACGAATAGAACGATATATTTTGCTAGTACCGTATGTTGTGGTATGACCGGTAAGCTTTTAAGAAGTGCATGAACATTATTTTTGTAATCATAGTAAAATGCGTTCGCGAGCAGGAGGATAAAAACAGTTAAATAAATAGTAAGCATAGGCATATTCAATACGTATCCGATCGGAACAAAAAAGAGAAAGAATAATAAGCTTGGTGTATGCAAATACACTTCTTTTTTTACTAAATAACGCATTATAAATCCTCCTTTTCTACATCTTTTTTGTAATAAAATACATAATGTCTTCTATCGATGCATTCTCAATTAACACTTCTTTGAAAAATGGCTTGAAAATCTCAGGATTGCCTTCGAATAAAGCTTCAAAACCGACCTCAGTTTCTCGATAGCCTCGAAATAAATTGCGAATATCGTCATCAAGTAACTCTTTTTTTCCTTTTATAAGATGAAATTGTTCTCTTAACTCCTCCATAGATTTTTGCAATACAATTTGTCCTTCATTAATGAAAATAATATAATCAGCTATTCTGTCTAAGTCCGTAGTAATATGAGTGGACAAAAAAATTGTCTGTCTTTCTTTTATCATCAGCTGCTGCAAAATACTAAGCAGTTCTCTTCGGAAAATCGGGTCCAGTCCGGATGTTGGTTCATCCATCACGATAAACTTAGGTTCGTGTGCAAGGGCAAATAGAAGGGAGCATTTCATTTTCATCCCCTTTGAAAAGTGCTTAAGCTTTTTTTGATCGGGCAGTTCAAATTTCTTTAAAAGCGTTTGAAATAGTTGTTCATTCCATGTGGCATACAAGGGAGCAATAAAAGCTTTCATTTTTTGGATTGTAAATTCCTCGTACACGTATAAATCATCGTATACAAAGCCGATATGCTGCTTAGCTTGCGAATCTTTGTGCGTTGTTCCGAACAACTGTATTTCCCCGGCATCTAATTGTAAGATATTCATCATCATTTGGATAATTGTCGTTTTCCCGCTGCCGTTTGGCCCAATAAACCCAGTAATATAGCCTTCAGGAATGGTCATAGACAGATTATCGATAGAGAAATCCTTTCTCTTTTTACTTACATGTTTAAATTCGACTGTATTCACGTTACATTTCCTCCTCGTAGTAAACATCAAGTAGTTCAATAATTTCCTGTTTAGTTAACCCAAGTCTTTTAGCACTTTTAATGATTTTTTCAAGCTCATTTTCCAATTCGCGCATTTGCCATTCTTTTAGTACGTGCGGTTGTTGTCCGGCTACGAATGTCCCTTTGCCTACTGCTGATACGACATATCCTTCTTGCTCAAGTTCTTCGTAAGCTCTTTTTGTTGTTATTACGCTTATCTTAAGCTCCTTAGCGAGCAGTCGCATGGAAGGTAACGCTTCCCCTTCTTCTAACTTACCGTTAAAAATATGCTGTTTTATCTGTTCTTTTATTTGCAAAAAGAGAGGTTCTTTACTATTTGTATCCAATAAAATATTCATGGTCACGTTCACCTCCAAAGAAAAAAGCAGATTGTATTTTAGTAATTTTATACTTAATGTGTATAGTGTATATATACATTATACACAATATACACAAGAATTCAAGATGTTTTCAAAAAATGTGAGTAAACTATTTGAGGCGTTGCCCACAGAAAGCGAAGCATATGGCAACGGCGATCAACGCATCAAGACCGACTTACAAATAGACTCATTTTTTAATAAGTAGCAGTTGCGAAAAGATTTATACGAATGCGATAATGAAATAATAAATAACTAAGCAATATTAATAGGGTTTGTGGATGAAAGTAGGGAAAGTATGGAAAGTTCTCAGGCACGAGCGAATGAAAGATGCGAGACTTTAGCTCGGGGAGGCTCACTACTCGCCCGTGGAAAGCGAGTATCGTCCAAGAATGAAAAAAATCAGAAAACCTCTCCGACTACATTATTTTCCGAATACGCTAACAATGAAAGGATTGGTATACAAATGGATTTATATTTAGAAAATAAAACGGTAATTGTAACTGGAGCAAGCAAAGGACTTGGAAAAGCGATCGCGATGGAATTAGCAAAAGAAGATGCATTTGTCTTTATTAGTAGTCGAACGGAATCGACGTTAAAGGAAGCGGCGAAAGAAATAATAGAAACGACCGGTAACGAAAACGTGCATTATGTAACGTGCGATATGAAGGATAAGAATCAGATTGAACGTTTGATAAACGAAGTTAAAAAGAAAAGAGAGACAGTAGATGTCTTAATTAATAATGCTGGCGGACCACCTGCAGGGGGATTTTTGGATATGGATGAAGCTGATTGGTATCATGCGTTTGAACAAAATTTACTTAGCGTCGTGCGGATGACAAAAGCAGTTATTCCATATATGAAAAAGCAGCAAGAAGGACGAATTGTAAACATTACTTCCTCTTCGATCAAACAAAGCATCGATCAACTAATTCTATCAAATACGATGCGACCGGGTGTGCTCGGATTAACTAAAAGCCTTGCCCAAGAATTTGCACCATATAATATTTTAGTTAATACGGTCGGGCCTGGAATGATTGAAACAGATCGGACAATTGAATTAAATCGTGCTTGGGCAAAGGAAAAAGGCATCGATGCAGAGGAACTTATGAAAGAAGCAACCGAAAAAATCCCAATGAAAAGATACGGGCAACCGGATGAGTTTGCTAAAATGGTTGTTTTTCTAGCATCTGGTGCCAATACGTATATTACAGGTCAAGGACTTGTGGTTGATGGTGCACTTGTAAAGGCGCTATAAGGAATTCAATCGTGTAATAAATCATTTAAATACTCGGGTGTAGAGTCGTATGCATTAAATGAAAGAGGAGTGTTTGGACTTGAGCACAGTCCAGGTTCTTCCTCATGCTTTTTCGGCTGGAACTTTCTCGGAGGGAGTCGCCGCCTTCCACTACAACAACAGCATTAAGGGCATCCTCTTTTTATTAACGAAAAGACATTTCTCAAAACACGACAGTTTCTTAGCAGCCTTAAGGAAAAGATCGGTGAGACCCCACTGTGCGTTGTAGCACGTGAAGGCTCACCTCTCGTTTTCGGGAAAGGCGCGTATATTCCATGAGCAAATCCGTTACAAAATCCCCTTTCTCTATTATTTCTTAACTCCTTTTTGCGTACGTATGAATTGTTAGAATGCATTATTTTGCAAGATGTTAAACATTCCTAGAGCAATTAGTAATAATGGAGGCAATAAAGATAATTTTTCCATATGTTTATTTTTAGAAAGCAATAAGCCTATTTTTATCCCGGAAAATACGAATAGTCCACTCGTAAAGGCAATCAAAATTGTCGTTACTAAAGGGGAATAACCAAGTAGAGCAGCCCCTAAGCCTGCACCAAAAGCATCCAAGGCTAACGCCGTACCGAGTAAGACCGCTTCTTTTGCAGAAATAATCCCAGATTGGTCAAGATCAGCTTGATCGGGTGTGGCAAGCACTGTTTTAATATCGCGAAATCTCTTTGTTGATTGCACGGTCATCTTGACAGTATTTACTTTTGAACGAATCATCTGAAATAAAACAAAAAAGCCTAAACAAATTAATATTAATCCACCGAGCAGCTTTGCCGTAACGGGAGATATAAATGTTTGCAAAATAGAACCGATTTTCATCGATAGAAATACAATTGCACCTGAGCAAATCATAATAATAACGAGCGCGTTAACTGGTACTTTAATTTTTCTCAAACCATACGTAATTCCTACACCGAATCCATCGATACTAACTGCTACGACTAAAAAAAATAACCCCATATAAAAAAGCATAGTCACCAAACCCTTTTCAGCTTTCTAACATATTGTATGGGTTTGATTTTGAGGTGTGCGTGACCGATTCGTGAACGCTTTCCCTCTGATGGCTCGCTTTTATCGGTAATAACCATTCGTCGATTATTTTCATACGTTACATTATGGGAGTGGTTCGAATGGGATGACTGTAGAATTTATCCAAGAGATGCTCGTTTTGTATAGCGTCGCTTTTGCGGGATTTATTGCAAGAAAGAAAAATGTGTTAACGGAACAAGCGAATACTGTGCTAACAAAGCTTATTTTGCACATGACGTTGCCTGCACTTATTATTTATTCACTTGATATTCCGTTTTCGCATTCATATATAAAAGAATTGTTTTGGCTCATGTCTATGTCGATTTATATTTTAACTATTTCCGTTATCTTTGGACGTTGGCTGGAAAAGCGTGCCCGGTTACCTAATGGACAAAGGAAAGTATATGAAAGTCTAATTATATTCGGCAATCAAGGGTTTATTGGATATGCAGTCATTTTCATTTTGTTTCAAGAGTCTGGGATTGTTTATTTGACGATGTTTAATATTTGTTACTTAATGTTAATTTGGACTTATGGAATTTATTTATTTACAGCGAATAAACAAACGGTGGATTGGAAACGTATTTTTTTAAATCCTGGGATATTTTCAACGTGCTTTGGTCTTATCCTTTTGTTTTCCCCGCTTCATTTGCCTTTCATGGTAACGAATACATTGGAGCTTGTCGGTAAAATGACAATACCGTTATCGATGATTGTTATCGGAAGCTTAATGGCTAGAATTACTTGGGGAGATATTCCACTTCTTGTTAAAAATATATATTTATGGAATGCGGCTTTCTTTAAGCTACTGCTTCTGCCGGTTTTATTATTTGTATTTATTTTATTTTCTGTTCCGCATACGCTCTTAGTCATTGCTGTAATCGTAGCAGGTATGCCGTCCGCGCCAACAATTTCACTATATGCACAAACGTATGGAGGGGATGCGTTTTTTGCTGCGCTTGGTGTTTTTTTGACAACGGTGTTATGTATAATGACAATTCCATTTTTGTTTTATTTGGCGCATGCACTCGCTGTACCTTAATCGATGCACACTTTTCCTGTTTCTATTATAAATTGGACTGCTTCCGGTCATAATAATGGCAAACATAATAGAGGAAAGGTGAAATAGATGAATATAAATCAATCGTATCAGCCTGGTGAAGTTGTGTACGTTATTATACGTAATCCGCATGCCCAAGATGTTGCCAACGTGCAAGAAGCAGCGATCGTTGCTCATCCAGATGATCCATCACAAATGGCATTGTTTCTGTACGAGACGTATTACCCGTTAACAGAGGAACTTGCTATATATAAAACAGAAGCAGAGGCAGAGCAAGCATATGAAAATGTGTTTGGAATAGAGGATACGTATGGTTAAACCGTTTGTACCTCAGCTCGTTTATGTTGAACCACAGGCAATGGAATATTCACTTGGAAAGACATTAATAGATAAATTTACTAAAATGGGAATAGAAATTCGGGAAACAACCTCCCATAATCAGATTCGTAATTTACCAGGAGACAATCACTTTCAGAAATACCGAATTGCAAAGTCTACGCTCGTTGTTGGACTTCGTAAAACAATGAAATTTGATACGTCAAAGCCATCCGCTGAATATGCAATCCCTTTAGCGACGGGATGTATGGGCCATTGTCATTATTGTTATTTACAGACTACGATGGGCAGTAAGCCATATATTCGTACATATGTAAATGTCGATGAGATTTTTGACCAAGCAGAACAGTATATGGCAGAAAGAGCTCCAGAATTCACTCGTTTTGAAGCATCGTGTACGTCAGACATTGTAGGTGTTGATCATTTGACACATACGTTGAAGCGCGCAATCGAATATTTCGGCCGATCCGAGCATGGGAAACTGCGTTTTGTGACAAAATTTGCCCATGTGGATCATTTACTTGATGCCGATCACAAAGGACGTACACGTTTTCGGTTTAGTATTAACGACGATTATGTTATTAAATTTTTTGAACCAGGTACTTCTCGATTGCATGAACGGATTGAAGCGGCAGCAAAAGTAGCCGAAGCAGGGTATCCATTAGGATTTATCGTGGCACCGATCTATTTACATGAAGGGTGGAAGGCTGGTTATCACGAAATGTTTGAGAAGCTAGAAGCAATGCTTCCTAATTTCGCCAAAAAGGGGTTAACCTTTGAAATGATTCAGCACCGTTTTACGAAGCCGGCAAAAAGGGTGATCCAGGAAAATTATCCAATGACAAAGCTTGAACTCGATGAAGCAAAGCGTAAATGGAAATGGGGAAGATACGGGATTGGCAAGTACGTCTATCAAAACGAAGAACAGGAAGATATAAAAGATACGCTCGGACGGTATATTGAAAATTACTTTCCAGAAGCAACGCTTGAATACTTTACGTAGGTGCGGGTAAGGGCGGTTTGTTTCGGGGATGTATAGTTCTTTTCAAAAATTACATTTTAATAAAAAAGTTGCTTTATATGAACCGGATACACTGTACTCGAACTCCTTAAAGTTTACATGTGTCCGGGGTTTATTTCCTTGTTTTTCACTCCACTTACGCTCCTCATTTTATCCTTCTGAAAGCGCCTTTTCTGTATACGCGCGAATCTGGTAAACAGACCTTTTTCAATTATCATTATGGTGCAGTTATACAATCTTACTATCGATTCTATTCTGTTCCCTTTAGCAAATGAACGTAGCTTTTATGTATAAATAGCAAGCTGAATATGGTTTGATATGGTAAAGTAGGTATAGAAAAGAAACGTAGCATGTTTGTAACGAAGAAAGGATTTTTGATAATGAGCAAAACCGTTGTTTTAGCAGAAAAACCTTCCGTTGGTCGTGATCTTGCCAACGTATTGAATTGCACGAAAAAGGGAAATGGCTTTATGGAAGGCTCTAAATATATAGTTACGTGGGCGTTAGGTCATTTAGTTACATTAGCCGATCCAGAAAAATATGATGCAAAATATAAGACGTGGCGGTTAGAAGATTTACCAATGCTTCCTAAGCATTTACAGTTAGTCGTGATGCCAAAAACGGGTAAACAATTTGCGACAGTGAAGCAGCAGTTAAATCGGAAAGATGTGAAAGAAATTGTCATTGCAACGGACGCGGGTAGAGAAGGAGAGCTTGTAGCACGCTGGATCATTGAAAAGTCTCGTGTGAATAAACCGATTAAGCGACTCTGGATTTCGTCCGTAACGAATAAAGCCATTCAAGACGGCTTTCGCAATTTACAATCAGGTAAAAAGTATTTGCCGTTATATGCATCTGCGGTCGCACGTTCGGAAGCGGATTGGTATGTAGGATTAAATGCAACTCGCGCACTTACAACTAAATTCAATGCGCAATTATCGAGTGGAAGGGTGCAAACACCGACACTTGGAATGATAGCCGCTCGTGAAAGGGAAATTCAACAGTTCCAACCGCAAACCTTTTACCGTATAGAAGCAAAAACTCAAACAGGCGTAACACTTACGTGGCGGGATGGGGAAAATAACGACCGCATTTTTTCCAAAGATAAGGCGACAAAGCTTTATGAAAACTTAAAAAATAAAGAAGCGAAAATTATTAAGATAGATACGACACTGAAGAAAAGCTATGCACCACAGTTATACGATTTAACCGAGCTGCAACGGGATGCCAACCGTCTCTTCGGATATTCCGGTAAAGAAACGTTGTCGCTCATGCAAAAATTATATGAACAGCATAAGGTACTTACATATCCAAGAACCGATTCACGTGTGCTTTCATCTGACATTGTTTCAACAATAAATGATCGATTGGACGCATGTGGAGTCGATCACTATGCAAATACCGCAAGAAAGATACGCAAAAATGTTTGGAAACTACCAAAATCTGTCGTTAATGATGCGCAAGTATCTGACCATCATGCGATTATTCCAACGGAAGAGCCTGTAATTTTAGAAGATTTAACTTCTAAAGAGCGCAAGATTTATGAGCTTGTTGTAAAGCGATTTTTAGCTGTTCTTTCCGAGGCGCATGAGTACGAGCGGACGACGATTATAGTAAGTATTGCGAATGAGCAATTTACTGCAAATGGAAACAGAGTTATAAAGCAAGGCTGGAAAGCGATTTATAAGCAACAAATAAATAGTGCAAATGATGAGGATAATGAGCAAGAGCTACCAAAATTTAAAAAAGGGGAATCGTTAACAAATCTTCGTATTTCTCTTACAAGTGGGGAAACGAAGCCACAAGAGCGTTTTACAGAAGGAACACTTTTAAAGGCTATGGAAAACCCTGTTCGGTATATGCGTGCGGAAGAAAAACATTTAGCAGAGACAATTAATCAAACAGGTGGGCTCGGTACGGTAGCAACGCGCGCTGACATTATTGAAAAGCTGTTTCATGGTGCCTATATGGAGTTAAGAGGGAAATATATATTCATTACTTCTAAGGGGAAACAACTACTTGAGCTCGTACCGAACGAATTGCGATCTCCGGCCTTAACAGCAGAGTGGGAACAAAAGCTGAGCCAAATCGCACAAGGGAAGCTGACCAAGGAACAGTTTATTAACGAGATGAAACAATATACGAAGCAGATTGTTCAAGAAATTAAAAATAGCGATGAGAAATTTAAACACGATAACATAACGGGAACGAAATGTCCGAAATGCGATAAACTTATGCTTGAGATTAAAAACAAACATGGTAGAATGCTTGTCTGTCAGGATCGTTCGTGCAATCATAAGAAAAACATTGCAAAGCGAACGAATGCACGTTGTCCGAACTGTCATAAACGGTTAGAGCTTCGTGGGGAAGGCGATGGGCAGCAATTTATGTGTGCTTGCGGACATCGAGAAAAACGATCGAGCTTCAATGAACGTAAAAAGCGTGAAAAGAACAAATATGTTTCCAAACGTGAAGTGAATCAGTATTTAAAAAAGCAGGATGACCAGTTTACAAACAATGCACTTGCAGAAGCATTGGCTAAACTGAAGAAATAGGAATCAAGCTTTAATGTATCGTACGAACTGAAAGCAATTGAATGGTGGCGTATCACGGCGAAGTATAAAACGATACAACAAATATACGTTTGAAGGTACGCTTAGAAGAAGGATTGAAAAAAATCAACCGGGTAAACTAAAAAACGAACAAGGGTTTCACATCGATTTGTAAAGCTGTATCCTTTCTCTATGTGGCGTTATAATGCCCTGTTTACGTATGTAACAGAGGAGAAGTATCCTCACGTTTTACTTTACGATAAGAACGACTGCCCGTAAGGTAAAATTGTTCACAAATTTTTTAATAGTAATTTGTTTACTTGTATAAGGAATGTCATGTATCATTGAAGTATAATACAGTTATTTTTTCACTCGAACGAAGGAGGTTACTATAGATGGCTTTTGTAATACTAGAACCATGCAGCGCCGAAAAGGCTGCCGAATGTGTAAGTGTATGCCCAGTCGATTGTATCGAAGAAGGACCAGACCAATTTTATATTGATCCAGATATTTGCATCGATTGTGGTGCGTGTGTTGCAGTATGTCCGGTAGATGCAATTGTAGAGGAATATGATTTAACACCGGAAAATGAAGTGTACTTGGAAAAAGCAGAAGAGTTTTTTGGAAATAAATAAAGCTGAAGTATCATTAATAATTATTGGACTTGTTAAAAATGTATCCAGCCTATAAATAACTCCCCGTTTAGCTATAGAGCATAAGCGGGGAGTTTGCATTTTTAAATTTAGCGAAATACCATAGATATATAGTATGTACGTACGAATTTAGTAAAAGTATTAATATAAATTCAATTTGCGAAAGGTAATTAAGTACTAATTGTCTTTAAGCTCCTCAGCATGAGCATCTTTATTAACGATTTCAGCAATTTTGCTGGCAATCCAGCGTTTCGCAACATCTTCCTCAATTTCATAAATTTTATCTTTTCTTAATAGATCACCGTGGTACATTGTTTGGACATTCATTTTCACTTGCATGATTTCTCACCTCATATAGAATGTTGATACATTCCTTTATTAATAAATATATCGGTTTTGTCATTGTACGTGGAGCCTATACAATTTAACATGTACTTGTATTATACAATACTAAATTACGATCCGGCTGGCTAGTGGCAACGTCTCAACTAATTTGAGAAGTTTGAATGTTGCTCACGGAATGTGAGTATCGCCTATGCATGAAATGCGAGATAAGTAAACCATGTTCTTACCAAATAAAGTAAATGACAATATATATTTTTGGACAGTTTCATGTGTAAAAGCTAAACTAGATGGGAAGTATTTTCTGAATTGCTAAACGAACCGGAATTTTTTAATAAGGGGGAGCTTGATGGTTATTAATATGACAAAAGTGTCCTGGAAAAGGTCGGGAAAAACCATTTTAACGGATATTAATTGGCAAGTGAATAAGGGCGAGCATTGGGCAGTTTTAGGCTTAAACGGCTCCGGTAAAACAACGCTTTTAAATATGGTGAATGGGTACATATGGCCGACAACTGGAGAAGTAACGGTATTAGGGAAAAAGTTCGGAAAAACAGACCTTCGTGAACTTCGTCAATCGATTGGCTGGGTTAGCTCGTCGTTGCAGGAAAGAATGAATGGAAGGCATCTTGTTGAAGATATTATCGTAAGTGGGAAATTTGCTTCCATTGGCCTATACCATGTAGAGACAACAGAAGCAGATTTTGAACGGGCGCATGCTTTAATGGAACAATTAGGCTGTGCTTATTTATATAACCGAACATACGATACGTGCTCGAACGGGGAAAAACAAAAAATATTAATCGCACGTGGATTAATGTCCTCTCCTAAACTGTTAATCCTTGATGAGCCGACGAGCGGACTTGATTGTATCGCGCGCGATGAATTGCTACACGCCCTTCAAAATCTGCTCCAGTCAAAAACAGCACCGACGCTTATATATGTGACGCATCATATTGAAGAAGTGTTACCTATTTTTTCGCATACATTATTAATGAAGCAAGAGACTATTTATGATCAAGGGAAGCGGAAGGATGTTTTAACAGAAAAGAATTTAAGCGCATTTTTTGAAAAGCCTGTTTTAGTTGAATGGCATAGCGATCGCCCGTGGATGACGTTAGCTTAGTGTGTAAACTCTTCCTTCTTCGTTAAACTGCTTTTTAATGGAACAGGTTCAGCTAGTAATGAAAATATATTTAGAGTTTTCGGATGTATGTGTGGGAAATTAGGAAAGCTCTTCAACACGAGCGAATGGATATGCGAGACTCCAACGGGAAGAAAGAGATCGGTGAGACCACACAGTGCTTAGTACGACGAGGCTTGCCATTCGACCGCTGAAAGCGAATATTCCATGAGTGGAAGTGTTAGAAGATTTCTCCTTCTACAATATTTCCCAGATCCCCTATATTTGCTATGGAGAGGTGCAAATGGCAAAAGTATTCATTGTGTATACAAGTGCAACTGGAAATACGGAAATAATGGCCGAAGCAATGGTCGATTATTTTATAAAAGCTGGGCATACGGTTGTTCTTAAAACATTTGATTTTGATTTAATTAAAGCAGAAGAATTGGGGCATTACGATGCAGTGCTTGTTGGTACGTATACGTGGGACGACGGAGAACTTCCATATGAAGTGGAAGACTTTTATGATGCGTTAGAAGAAGTTGAGCTTATCGGAGTAGTTTTCGGTGTTTTTGGTTCTGCGGATTCGTTTTATGATACGTATGGCGGAGCGATTGACTTGATAGCAGAACAAGCAAATAAAACAAAAGCAACCGTTGTCCCGGAGCGACTGAAAGTAGATTTGGAGCCAGACGAAGCAGACATAAGGCGTTGTCAAGCATTCGCTAATAAAGTTTGTACGTTGATAAAAGCTAATAAAAAAGACGTATAAGGCTGCATTGTTTACAAGACGGAAAGATGCAATGACAAAAGTATCTCAAAAGAACGCTTCGCGGTAGAAATATCACCGGCAAAAAGCGTTCTTCTTTATTAAGAGATAAGGTATTTCCGGAGCTAACTCGTTCATCATTTGGATTTTTCACATAGCCGCTTTGTTTCGGCTCGACCTTATTTTGAAATGCGTCCAATCCGATACGCTAAGAGCAGGTCGAATCTCCTCCAACAGTAATCGAATTTCTCTTCTCTTTTTTTACTTTTTTCATACACGTTGCATCGCCGCCAATTCGGATTGATGCACGATCTTCCATCATAATTTGATCGGAAAAAGTACCATTACCGCCAATAGTAAGGGCAGTATCCTCATCCATCTCCACTTTTTTAGAAAAAGTAGCATGGTTTGTAATCGTAAGCTTTGCATCTTCTTCCATAGTTACTTTACTCTGAAACTGGCCGCTCCCACCAATCGTAAACGTACTATCCTCATCCATTTCCACTTTCTTTATATGATTAGAATTACCGTCTACTTCTAGTTTGGCATCGTCTTCTATTTTCAACGCTCGGAATTGCGCATTCCCTTTTATAACGACTTTTGCATCCTCTTCAAACGTTGCATCTTGATTAAAAGTAGCAGTTTGGAATACGGTGATTTTGACACCCTCTTCTATCTCCACTTTTTTATCCGTAAACAGATGGTGACCTACTTCGATATGCTCGTTATTTTCTAGTTCCATTTTCCCTTTTTTCCATAAGCTTTTATATGTCCCATGTTTATCTTTATTCGGTCCATTGTATTGTTCGCAGTTTTTCTCCATAGCGCTACCTGTCCAAACAATATTCATTTGCTGATATTGTGGATTGTCTAGGCATGGCAAAGTATTTGTCGTATAATTCCAATCGATATCATTTGGATCCGCCACGCCTTCACTATTAGAAGCGTTGAGCACTAATGCGATCTGCGAAGGTGGTGGCTGCTCCCAAGCAGCTGCTAAAGTAATGGATTGCCCTTCTATATTTTGTAATGTAACTTCGACCTCTAATGGCTCGTCCACGTTTACACCGTGTATACAACCATTCGTAAGTTCCAAATCCGTTTCACCATTTACAATTGTATAATTATCGATCGTGAATTGTTCGTTATTCTCATCATAACAAAGCACTGGTTCTCCTGCATAATATTGACTTTTCCATTCACTCATTAACACATTTCCGTCCTGATTTAATGCAATTGCTCCACTTGTTTTCTTTTCGTTGTTTAAACCTTGAAAAACAAAGGAATATAGTAATGAGCCTACGATTGCTAAAATAGCGATCACAGCGAGTAATTCAACGAGCGTAACTCCATCTTCTCTTTTGAAATTCGACAAGTTCAGCATGTTAATCACTTCCATAAATGATATACTTAAAGGAAAAGAACCAAAAGTGCGGTGAACTCTATTGTATAGTAAAAAGAAGGAAAAAAATAGTGTCGGCTTCACGCTAGTAGAGCTTATTGTTTCTATTACATTAATAAGCATTGTTATTGTCGTGTTATTGCCAATGTTCCCACAGCTATTAAATTGGTCCAAACAAACGAATGAAGAGCTTGTTTCGAGTAATTTACTCGATCAATTTGTGTTTGACTTAAAAAACGATGAATCTTTACGTGCCTATGTAGATAACTCTCCAAATGTTGCAAACTGTGAGCAATCAGAAACTCCATATGCACTTGATGAAGGCTACACAACAACTGTTGATAATCAACGATTTAAACCTACATTAACATTTTGTCAAACAGAACGAGAAAAAGAGCTTAACTTATACCGGGGCAATGTGCACGTGTTTGCAAATGGAGAAGACTTAAAAAATACATATTTCTATATGACCGCAGCAGGTGATGCAGATGAATAAATATCAAAACGAACAAGGTGCTGCACTTGTTTTGACATTATTACTTATTACGTTAATTACGCTTCTTTTACTCGGTCAATTTTATCAAGTAACAAATACAGCTGGTCAGGTAGCAACGATGGAAAAAAATATCGAATCCCGTCATTTAGCGGAAATGGGTGTAGAGTATTATCAACAGCTGATTGCTTCAAAACAAGCTGAGTTAACAGAAGCAGCACAGGCATCCGGTTTTCAAGGTGTTGAAGAAAAGCTTCAGGAATGGAACGGAACGGAAGTACTAACCGTTCAAGTGGAAGGAGAACGAAAATACTTTACGATTGAAAATGTCACACTAGATCAACAAACAGAGAATGAAATAATAGTTGAATTTACGAGTTTAGGGACAGCCAATGGCAAAGAAGTGCGCGAAAATAACGAAATTATAATTACGATAATGCGTAACAAATAAGTGCTTGAAAAATGTACATTTGTCAGTGTTCAAGGGAGCGATAACTTATGGTAGTAAGAAAACGGTTAGGAGATCTGTTGCAAGAAGCTGGTATTGTAACAGAAGAACAAATTATTGATACGATTGAAAACAATAACAGTAATAAAAAACTTGGAGATGCTCTACTTGACCGTGGGTTTATCACAGAACGGCAACTGATTGAAGTGTTAGAGTTTCAGCTAGGCATTCCGCACGTTCAATTGTTTCATTATCCGATTGATCCCAAAGTATTAAGCTATGTAAATAAGGAAACAGCACAGCGTCATTATATAATGCCATTAAAAATGGATGCCGATTCACTCGTTCTCGCCATGAATGATCCGATGGACTATTATATTATTGACGATTTGGAAATATCTACTGGACTAAGCATTTCCCCAGTAATTGCTGCAAAGGACGATATTTTATTTACAATAAATAAGTATTATGAGCATGGTCAAGGCGAAACCGATGTAAATGAGTCCGAAACAACAATTATCGAAGTACTCGATCAATTGCTGCAGTCAGGTGTGCAACTGAAGGCAAGTGATATTCACATTGATGCACAGGATGCCCATTTGCTCGTTCGTTTTCGAATTGACGGCCGATTACAAACGGAAAGAAAATTACCAAAAAGCATGCACCAATCGTTGATTGCGCGAATTAAAATTTTAGCCAACTTGAATATTACAGAAACACGATTGCCACAAGATGGGCGAATTAAAACGACGGTAGGCCTTTCCCCAGTAGACTTACGTATTTCAACGTTGCCAACGGTTGATGGCGAAAAAGTAGTAATTCGAATTTTGGACTTAAGTAGTGCTTTGATGCAATTGAAGGAACTAAGTTTTTCTAAAGAAAATTATGAACGATATACACGATTAATAACCGAGCCGTCGGGTCTTATTTTAATTAGTGGCCCGACGGGATCAGGAAAAACGTCAACGTTGTATGCATCCATTAAGCAGTTGAATGATGAACACGTAAATATTATTACGGTTGAAGATCCTGTTGAAATCCAGCTTGAGGGAGTTAATCAGGTTCAGGTGAATAGTGGAATTGATTTAACATTTGCCAGAGGGTTGCGTTCGATTTTACGACAGGATCCGAATATTATTATGGTCGGAGAGATAAGAGACCAAGAAACTGCAGAAATTGCCATTCGAGCTTCCTTGACAGGCCACCTCGTATTTAGCACGATTCATACGAATAGTGCATTGGATACGATTCCGAGACTGTTTGATATGGGGATTGAGCCATATTTAGTTGTATCATCTATCTCTGGCATTGTAGCCCAACGACTTGTACGCAAAATTTGTCGTGATTGCCAGACGGAAAGAGAGCCAACAATTTTAGAAAAGGAAATATTTGCTAAAAATAATATAACTGTCTCTACAATCTATGAAGGAAAAGGCTGCAACAGTTGTCAGCAAAAGGGTTATCGTGGACGGATCGCCATTCACGAAGTAGTCGTAATTACCGACGAAATTAGAAAAAAATTAATGGACAATCGTTCAGTCGTTGAAATCCGAGATGATTTGCGAAGGAACGGTACATCCTTCCTTATCCATGACGGGCTAGAAAAAGTGAAGGCGGGGTTGACGTCGATGGAGGAGTTAATGCAAGTAACGATACAGACGTAGGGGGTAGAAGATGAAGGATTTATTAAATCGCTGGTTGCAAATAGCTACTGAACAAAATGCTTCAGATGTTCATTTGACTGTAAATAAAGCACCTGTATTTCGAATAAACGGCAAATTAATTGAAACGAGTGAAGCTGTATTAAATCCGTCACATATTGAAGCGATATGTGTAGCAATATTGTCTGAATCTGCTTGGGAAATATTGCAGAAAAATAAAGAAATCGATTTTTCTTATACGTTGGACAATCGTATACGTTTTCGGATGAATGCATTTTATCAGCGTAATCATTTAGCGCTCGCAATTCGTTTAATCCCAACGGAAATACCTTCATTGGAGCAGTTACATATGCCTTCCGTTGTGAATGAATTATCTCGTCTGCCACAGGGACTCATTCTCGTTACTGGACCTACAGGGAGTGGTAAGACGACAACGCTTGCATCAATGCTTGATTATATAAATCAAACGAGCGAGAAACACATTATTACGTTAGAAGATCCGATAGAATACGTACATGCACATAAGCGGTCTATTATTGATCAGCGCGAAGTCGGCCTAGACACGCTTAGCTTTATTAATGGGCTGCGTGCTAGCTTACGACAAGATCCGGATATCATACTTGTTGGGGAAATGCGTGATCTAGAGACGATAGCAACAGCAATTACAGCAGCGGAAACCGGTCATCTCGTATTGAGTACGCTCCATACGTCTGATGCTGTCTCTACGATTGAACGGATTATCGACGTGTTTCCAGCTGAACAGCAGACACAAATACGAATTCAACTTTCTACTATTTTAAAGGCTGTTATTTCCCAACGGTTGTTCCCGACTGCAGATGGAAGAGGAAGAAAGGTTGCGACAGAAGTATTAATTAATACGCCAGCAGTAAAAAATTTAATCCGAAATGAAAAGCTTTACCAAATTCAAAATGTGTTGCAAACGTCCAAAAATTCAGGAATGCATACGTTAGAGATGGATTTACGTCGCCTACTACAAGAAAATAGTATTCATTACGAAACGGCAAAGCCTTATTTAAGTGAAGCATAGCAAGCTGAGAATATAGTTAGAGATTAAAGCGGAAAGCTTCCGCCTGTAGTGCAAAGTAACGGGAATAACATACCCGTTTATTGCGATAGAAACATCTAGAAACAATAGACGGAATAATAATGCCTAAGCATAATATACGAGGAGGGATGTGGGTGAATTTTCAATATGAAGCGAAACGATTGTCTGGTGAACGCTTAAAGGGGAAGATTGATGCGGATAACAAAACAGAAGCGTTACGCGAGCTTGAAAAAGAAGGGTATATTATCTATCATATTGAAGAAACGAAGCCATGGAATAAAGACCTCGCGTTCCATAGGAAAATAAAGAATAAAGATTTTGTCATCTTTTTACGGCAGTATGCTACTCTAATACAATCAGGAATCCCGATTGCAACGGCAACGAACACGATGGCACAACAAACAAATATATACATGTTAAAAATTGCGCTCGAGGATATATATAAGCGATTACGACAGGGACAATCCCTTTCCTCATCCGCTATGATCCATCCAACCATTTTTCCAGAATTACTTATTTCTATGATTGAAGCGGGAGAAGCGAGTGGGAAATTGGATGACATTTTAGGGCAAATGGCGACGTACTATGAAAAGCAGTACACGAATCGACAAAAGATACTATCCGCATTAATGTATCCTACTATTGTCGGTATCATTACATTTGTTTTAGTAGTTTTTTTACTCATTTTTGTCGTGCCGCAATTTGTCTCGATGTTTAATTCCTTTGACCAGGAACTACCTTTTTATACCAAATTGATTGTGAATCTTAGCCAATGGGCCGGAAACTATTGGTGGATATTCTTTGTATTCCTTCTATTACTCGTAGTATTTTATCAAAGAGCGATGAAAAATGGATCCTTTGCCTATAAAATGGATGTAATTAAAATGAAGATTCCTATTTTTGGTCAACTCGTTTATAAAGGCGCATTCGTGCGAGCTACCCAAACGTTAAGCACGCTTTTTTATAGTGGTGTACCAATTCTTCAAGCCGTTGAAATTACCGAAAAAGTTGTCGGAAACCGTGTCATTCGAGGAATATTTGTGCAATCACGCAATGCATTAACGAGCGGAAAATCAATGACTACACCAATGCAAGGGCATTGGGCCTTTCCAACACTTGTTGTTCAAATGATCCAAATTGGTGAACAAACTGGGACGTTAGATTCGATGCTATTAAAGGTAGCGCACTTTTATGAAGAGGAAGTAGAGCATTTATCCGAACGAATTAAAACGATGATCGAACCGCTCATTATTGTTGTTTTAGCTGTTGTTGTAGGTGGAATTATTTTGGCAATTGTTCTGCCAATGTTTTCAATGTTTGAGAATTTTATCTAAAAAACTTAAAATAAACACTAAATTTGTCGATTTAATTTAAATTTTCTTATATAATAGAATTAGGATACAATGATAGATTATCTCTACTTGGGCACTTGGATAATCTGGAGTTATTAGTGCAACCGACCTAATTTACTAATTAATTAGGAGGAATTCATATGATGATGAAACTTAAGAAAATGTTCAAGAAGGAAAAAGGATTTACGCTAGTAGAGTTATTAGCGGTTATCGTTATTTTAGGCATTATTGCAGCTGTCGCTGTTCCTGCTATTGGAAACATTTTAGATAAATCTAAGACAGATGTTCACGAAGCGAACTGTGATTTGGTGGCAAATGCCGCACGGCTTGCAGATGTAGCAGGAGAAATTGATGGCAGCACGACATTGCAAGATTTAGTCGATGCTGAATTTTTAGAAGAAATTCCTACAGATCCTGAAACTGAAGCCCCTTATGCAGGGACTACAGCTGTTGCTCAAACCGACGGTAAAGGGAAGTATATAATGGCTGGTTGTGAATAACTAACCAGTTATAGCAACGCAGGACAAGTTAACGATCGCATTTTAAATGAATAAGGCACACAATCGGACGCCCTTGCTTATGCAACATAGGGCGTCTGATACGTATAAGGGCTAATTGGCATATTTAAACAATCGGGCAGGTGAAAATGTGGTATTCTCAATAAAAGGTCGTGTCAACATCGTTATTACAAATCAAGTAATTCGGTATTCCTATCATAAGCACCCCTCAAAGGACGGACTCGTATATAAAGGCGAACTAGAGCTTCCGGTTAATACAATTCAAGATGGTGTCATTTTAAATGCAGCCGTTTTTAAGGAAATGCTCCGTAAACTTGTCGTTGAACATAAATGGAGGCGTAAAAAACTTTATTTTTCTGTTCCGGATAGTACCGTCGTTATCCGGCAAATGACTATTCCAGCAACGTTAGACAAAGGGGAAGCAATTGGCTATATCAAAACACAGCTCGGCAATTCAATCCATTTGCCGTTTGACAATCCAGCGCTTGCTGTTGCGTATTTGGAAGAAAAGCAAGAAGAACGTGACATTTTATTATATGCATATCCAAAAGAAAAAATAGATTCCTTCATATCTGCATTTGAAGAAGTAGGCTTAAAAGCAGTTGTTGCAGACCTCACCTTTCTATCTGTCTACCGTTATTACTATTACGAGCAAAAGGAACGTGCGAACCATATTTTACTCGCTCATTGGAATATTGATACGTTAGTTTTAACTGCTTTTCATCAAAATAAAGCCATTTTCACTCGTTATGTAAAAACAGGCACAGGAACAGATGACGTAATGCAGCGCCAGTTGATTCAAGATCAACTCGTTGAAATAAGAAGAATACTAGATTTCTATCGATATTCAATAATGAACGGCGAAGCCGGCGTTGAGCAGCTTTTATTCGCAGGCGATCTTCCTTATTTGCCAGATGCAATAAAAGCAGCGAAGGAAGAATTTGCAGTAGATATTTACCAATTTGAGCTAGCAAATGAACAATTAAAATACATTGATTTACTTGGCTTAGCAATAAAACAAGATGTATAAAAGGAGGAGCATATGCCAGTTGAAATAAATTTCATTGAAAAGAAAGAAAATAAATATGCTTCTTCTTTATTTGTTGTAAGTATGTTTATTTTGATGATGATCCTTGTGGCAAGTATTGTTTTTATTCAACGTCAAGACCTTACAACAAAAATAGAAACAAATAAAGAAAAGCTAGCCCAATGGGAGACCGAATTACTACAGTTGCAAGCGGATACTGCGGATGAACAATTGCTAGAGAAAATTGAACAGGAAATGTCGATCGTACAGCAAGAGGCGTTTCCTGTATACCCTCTTTATCGTCAGAACATTAATCAACTGACGAAGAAAGACCGACTCTTAGCCTATAAAATAACCGATCAAAGTGAGGCTATACTAATCGGTGAATTTACGACGTTGAGTGCCGTTGCGAATTATGCAGAAAAATTAGCGGAACAGCAATATATTATTGACATAGAGCTGACAGAAATAAACAAGGATAGCGACAGCCACTTTGAAGCAGTGGTAACTGTCCAATTGGATTCCGCCTTGGTAATAGAGGAGTTAAATGAATATGCGCAATCGACGAACTAAATTTTATATAATCATAAGTATTGTTTTACTATGTGTTTCCGCGCTCATTTATTCTCTATTCTATTTCAATATGATTCGCCCACTTGCTGAAAAATCCGATAATCTTATGCAAGAAGTAGAAATTTATGAAAAACAAGTAACCAAATTAAAAAAGCAGAAGAATGAATTAGATGAGGAGCCGCTTTCAGAAATTACGTTACAGGTACCGATCGAAAAAACACCAGACACTGTGCTTCGTCAGCTTGAAGAACATGCCAAAAAAACAAACGTAAATATAATTGCTCTTGAAACGAAGGAAGAAAACGACGACGTTGGAGAAAAAGAGGCATCGGAACGTAATATAGAACAAATGGAATATGAGATAGAAATTACGGCCACGAATCTAACAGCTACACATTCATTCCTAGAAGCAATTTTAAAGGCGGAACGATTCTTTACGATTGAAGCGGTTGAAATAGAGCAGCAAGGAGAACAAGTGGAAGCTGTGCTGACAGTTGTAGCTTATTATATGGAAGCTGAAGAATAAGTGGTAATCTTTATCGATTGCATGAAGCCTACTCGGAATCGTTACACGCACACGAACGATTGTTGGTTTAAAGAAGTACATCATTAATCGGAATGAATAATGATAGTCGCTAGAATCTAGCGTACGCTTAAATAATAACCGCTACGATTCTTTTTAAATAGTTTCTTGTAATTGACGTACACGCATAGCTCCCCAGTATAGCTACACTTTAATTTTACAAATAGTTATCACTTATCCTTTAGCTCCGAATTCCATTCACTTGAAATGCGTCACTGTAGATTGCTATGATTGTTTCGACTTCTATAAAATGGAGGAAGCATGGAAAATCAACGAACAGCTCATCTAAATTTATTACGTAATAAAGTCATATTATGGTCGCTCATTATCCTCATTACAATGATATGGGGATATTCTTTTGTCATCATGAAGGATGCATTAACGTATATGGGCTCCTTTACATTTGCAGCAGCTCGCTTTGGTGTTGGGGCGCTTGTTTTGGTATTGCTCGTTTTAATATTAAAGCTCGGCATCCCTCCAAAACGGTATTGGAAGCACTTAGCAGCAGTCGGTCTCTTGCAAACTACGATCGTCTTTTTATTTATTATGCTCGCCCTTCGTTTTGTTGACGCTGGAAAAACATCTGTATTGTTGTATTCTATGCCAATGTGGAGCAGTCTGTTTGCAGCTAAATTATTAAGCGAAAAGATTACCCAAGCAAAACGAATCGGTCTAACAATAGGAATGGTTGGCTTGCTCTTCATTCTTGGAACGGATATTTGGAAGGGAGAAAACTTTGCCCATCTATTTGGAGAGCTACTAATTGTCTTAGCTGCTGTTGCTTGGGGAATTTCGAATGTATATTTTCGCTTAAAGCTAAATGATTTGCCAAAAATTCAATCCTCTGCGTATCAGATGGCATTTGGCTCAATCGGCTTGTTTATTGCGGCAAGTACAGTGGAATGGAACATGCCGATTGTATGGAATATGGAAAGCATTTATTATGTACTATTTACGGGAATTTTTGCTTCCGCCCTTTGTTTTACTGTGTGGTTTTTTATTCTTAGTTTAATAGATATGGTGACTGCGACTGTTTCAATGATGCTTGTTCCAGTATTTGCACTCCTTTTCGGTACAATTTTATTAGGAGAGCAATTGGCAGTGAGCGTACTACTCGGAGCAGTTCTCATTATTGTAGGTGTAGTAATCGCCCAGTTCAAACAAAAACAGACTTCAATATAACGGGCAAAATCGTCAGTTCGATAGCAGCAAAGCAAAAAATCCTCAAGCAGTGCAAGAGCTTGAGGTATTAATGAAAATCGATTAAAAGAATAATAATCCGATTGAAATAGGGATAAAGCTATAAATTAATATGACGGTACAAAAGCCCATAATAGCGCGCACTTTCAAGCCAGCAATTGCCAAAAGCGGTAACGCCCAAAATGGTTGAATCATATTCGTCCACGCATCGACCCAAGCGACCGCCATCGTTGTTTTTGCCGTATCAACTCCAAGCTCCATAGCCGCAGGAATCATAATTTGAGCCTGTACCGCCCACTGACCACCTCCGGAAGGGACAAAGAAGTTGACGATCCCGGCGCTTATAAACGTAAATAACGGGAAAGTAAACTCCGTTGAAATGCTAACAAACTATAACGACATTTGCTCGGACAACCCAGAGGCGACCATCATGCCCATAATTCCTGCATAGAATGGAAATTGTACAATAATTCCTCCAACATTTTTCACCGCATTCGAAACACTGTGTAAAAAGCGACGCAGCGTTCGGTGAAAAATAATCCCTAAAAATAACATCGTCATATTAACAATATTAATATTTAAATCAAAGCCATTCCGTGCAAAATGATAAATAATAAATGCAAATCCGAGCAGACCTGCTAACAGCGATATAATTTGGCTATTTTCAAGACGATCGGCTGGTGTTCGTTTTTCTGTTTGTTCTTGTTCAGATTCTTCGTTAAACGCCGTCGCTTGCCAAGCAGCAGACTCGTTTGCTTGTAAAGGTCCTTGCGCTTTCATTAACATACGATTTACAAACGGTAACGTCAAAAGTAAAAAGATCACAATGAACAAATTATAGCTACTAAAGAGCGTTTCCGTAACGGAAACAACACCCATTGTATCCTCCAAAAAATGACCAGGCGTCGCAATTAATAAAGGTGCAGAAGCCGACAACCCACCATGCCATAGTAAAAAACCACTATATGCAGCAGCAATTAATAATCGAAAGCTAATTGAAGGAACCCGTTTTGCAACTTGAATGGCGAGTAACGCTCCAACAACAAGACCAAATCCGTAATTAATATACGAAGCAATTGCTGCGACAAACGTAACGAGCATAATTGCTTGCCCAGGTGAAGTGGCAAACGTACTCATTTTTACGAGCACATTTTTTACAAGTGGTGTGTTTGCAAGCACATAGCCAGTGATGACAATTAAAGACATTTGCATGGCAAACGCCAATAAGTTCCAAAAGCCATTTCCCCAAAACTCCACCATCTGAATAGGTGAGCTTCCTGTAAATAGAATGCCCATGAGAAAAGCGAGAAAAGTTAAAATAACAGCAAACAAAAAAGCATCTGGTAAAATACCTTTGGACAAGACGATCAAAAAACATTGTCATTGATTTAAGCATGCTCTCTTCTCCTTTCGTTTATTTATTTTCATATATATGATTATATATGATTGGCTGAGCGCAAACATGTCTTAGTGTAGGGGAGAGGAAGGAGGAAATCATGATGAACGAATGTTGATTCAAGATAAATATTTTAGAAATCTAAATTAAGGGGAATGGCGTGGGAAAAGGAAAGAGAGGAATTTTTTAAAAATGTTTGAAAGTAAAAATACAAGTTTATATAGATGGTACGGAAGCAATTCATCTAGTAAAAACGGAGCAACTCGATTTAGAATAGTTCCAGCTGGGGAAATATTTCCTCCAGATTTATAATTTGATCGAAAATAATTGAAAAAATTAATGAAAAAGGATTAAAGTTTAATAAAACGTGCCGATATACTTAGTAGAACACTCGATAAGTGTTCGAGCATGAGACACAAGGACGTGACTCATGAGAAAATATTACATACATGGAGGTATGGAAAATGATTATTAATCACAATATTTCAGCACTTAACACACACCGTCAGTTAGGTGCAAACAACAATGCGGTATCAGGTTCATTAGAAAAGCTTTCTTCTGGACTAAAGATTAACCGTGCAGGCGATGATGCAGCAGGTCTAGCAATCTCTGAGAAAATGCGTGGACAAATTCGTGGATTGGAAATGGCTTCTAAGAATGCTCAAGATGGTATTTCTCTTATCCAAACTGCGGAGGGAGCATTGAACGAAACACACGCAATTCTTCAAAGAATGCGAGAATTGACTGTCCAGGCAGGTAACACTGGAACTCAGGAAAGTGATGATTTGCAAGCTATTCAAGATGAAATTGATGAATTAGTAGCAGAAATTGATGGTATTGCTGATCGTACTCAGTTTAATGGAAAAGATTTACTCACAGGTACATTTTCTGGAAGTGGAAATGCGTTAACCTTCCAAATTGGTGCAAATAGTGGACAACAATTAGAATTGGAAATTTCAAGCATGAAAGCGGCAGATCTCGGAAGTGGTGTAGATGCTATAGATGTAACTTCATCTGGGTCTGGTTTTGATTCCAATATCGCAAAAATTGATAGTGCTATCACAGCAGTGTCGTCTCAAAGATCAAAGCTTGGAGCTACACAAAACCGTCTAGAGCACACAATCAATAACCTAGGCGCTTCTCAAGAAAACCTAACAGCTGCAGAATCACGTATTAGAGACGTTGATATGGCGAAAGAAATGATGGAGTTCACGAAGAACAACATCCTAACTCAAGCATCTCAAGCAATGCTCGCACAAGCGAATCAAACTCCTCAAGGAGTATTACAGCTACTTCGTTAAACATTAGTATGAAAGAAGCTCCAGAACGTCAACGTTTTGAGCTTCTTTCAGTTTATTTGAGCAAGTATTTTATAGTTTAGAAGGATTAAATGAATTGGTTAAATACGTTTTCGATACCACTAATTTATTCCGATTTTAATATTCAACGAGAATAAATTGAAATCTAAGCCTTGCTTCTCATACTTAAATTGTCAGTCCACCGTTGAGTACTATTACCGCTATTTACTCCCTCAAATGCTATGTATTAAAATAATTGAAGCTTCATGTTTATGATTATATTAATACCATTAATACAATTAGCCTACGATGCCCTCAGATAGTAAATACTTCAAAAACCTCTTGAATTCTACTTCAAACAATCCGATAATAAAAGAAAGCATAAAATTCGACATCTTGGAGGTTATTATGCAATTAATCCATAAAGACAAAAAATTCTTGATCAAAAATGACGATTCTCTTATAAATATATTATTTGGAAAAGTTAACGAGCTCATACAGCAAAAAGATGTTGTTTTCAGCCATTTACTAATAGACGGTACCGAAGTGTATGAAAATCACGAGGCTTACATACAAGAAAAAATTAACGAAATTATTGAGATAGAAATCGTAACGAAGACAAAAAAAGACTTGATTTGGGAAACAATGCAATCCGTCCATGAATACCTGCAACGTGCAATTCCAGCATTGAAGTCACTAGTTAATGACAGTTATGAAGGGTTTTCTGAGGAAACGTGGCAAGGAATTGATCAACTAGCTGAAGGGATGCAATGGATGGTTCAATTTTCAACATATACGAAGACTGTTAGCGGGAAACCAACGAATTGGTCGAATATCGAATCAAGTATGACTATTTGTGAAAAAAGTTTTGCACAACTGCTAGAAGCAGTGGAAGCACAAGATACGGTGTTGATTTCAGATATATTAGCTTATGAAATAACGCCTGCCTATGAATCCTTGGCAAAGAATGTAACAATTTCCTTGCAAGATGAGGAGTACATAAAACATGTTAATTGATAACATTTTACTATTGAGAGCCCGTTATCCAGCAATTCGCAACTTTTTTTCCCAGCATGAGAAGGAGTTGCGAATGCATCAATGGGAGGTATTGGAATCACGGGTAGGTGTTGATACAATTCGTTATAGATCTAAGGAAGACAAGTCATTAATGGTACACAGTATTTATAATCCAATCCAGGAAGCGGAAAGAGTGATCTCTGCACATCAGGATAAAATCAAGGAAAATACACATGTGTTTTTTTATGGAATTGGGATGGGCTACCATATAGAAAAATTCATTGAACAATTCCCAAATAATTCCTATTCTATGTATGAGCCGATTCCTGAGGTCTTTTTTGCGATGTCGCAGCACAAGGAACTGCAAAATGTTGTAACGAAAAAAACGAAGAATTTATATGTAGATAAAGTTACTGAAGAAGAATTGTCATACTTAGATGAATTTCAGACAAGTAATCAAAATATTCATCTTATAGTGTTGCCAAGCTATAAAAATATTGTTAAAGAAAAATATGAACAGTTTCACCAACACATTAAGGAAACAATTTCATCTAGACGTCAGAGCTTCCACACGAATGTAAAATTTCAAAAGCGGTGGGTAGAAAATAGCCTAAATAATTTTAAAGAGGTATTGAATACTCCAAACATGATGCGAGACATTGATCGCTCTCACTTTGAAGGTAAACCGGCTATAATTGTTTCAGCGGGTCCATCGCTTGCCGAAGATATAGAACATTTACGCTATGTTAAAGAAAATAATTTGTCTTATATTTTTTCCGTCGGTTCAGCTATAAATAGTTTAATAGAATTTGATGTGTTGCCAGATGCTGTGTTTACATATGATCCAGGAGAAATAAACCGCAAAGTATTTAAAAAAATGATTGATTGTGAAATTAAACATATTCCAATGGTGTTTGGCTCAAGTGTTGGATACGAAACAATAGAAGAATACATAGGCCCAAAAGTTCATTTCATAACGTCACAAGATAGAACATCACTTTATTTTCTAAGAGATCAATTGGACATAGAACGAGGTCTAATTTTAGATTCACCTTCTATT
>NZ_JBPYCS010000007.1:0-140360 GCF_051846935.1 Virgibacillus sp. W0430 | reverse complement strand
GAATATGACCAAAATACGGTACATACATAATTTCTTTGTCTCGACTGTTATTATATTTTTTAACAAATACCATTCTTATAATGTTTAATACCCTTATTATTTTTACAAAATTTCCAGGAAACAATCTTAAACATTTATTATGTGCTCGAACATGCAGGTTAAAAGGCCTTGTTCTAATTAAAAGAAACCATGTTAAAACAATAAGGTTGCTATTCATACAAATATAAAGGTCATGAATTTTTACATACCTTATTTTTTTATTTGATATCAATACTTAACACCTTCCATTAATAAGCTCCCTTTATAGTTACATCACTGACTTCTTTAATTGATCGTTGATGTCGATTAACCTGCCATCACTTATTTTAAACACGGTGTCGCAATTTTCGATGGTACTCAAACGATGTGCAATAATAATGAGTGTCTTTTCTCCTTTTAATCCATCAATTGCTTTCATAATTTCTTTTTCAGTTTCATTATCCAGAGCGGAGGTTGCTTCATCCATAAATAAAATTTCCGGGTTATGATATAAAGCACGAGCAATACCAATTCGCTGACGTTGTCCTCCTGATAATCTAACTCCTTGTTCACCTACAACCGTATCCAACTGCTCTGGCATACTTTTTACAAAGTCCTTTAAATGCGCCTGTTCAAGCGCCCGCCACACTTCTTTATCATTAATTTTATCGCTATCAATTCCAAACGCCACATTTCGACGAATCGTATCATCCGATAAAAAAATAAACTGAGGGATATAACCAATTTTTTGTTGCCAAATTGCCCTTTGATCCCCGATTTTCATTCCATCAATAGAAACAGATCCCTTTTCCGGTTCGAACAATCCAAGAATAATATCTACAATTGTTGACTTTCCAGCTCCAGATTCTCCTATAAAAGCAACCGATTGGCCAATTGGTATCGTGAGCGAGATGTTTTTAATCGCATAATCCTCCTGATCAGGATATCGAAAATATACCTGATCTAATTTTATCGAATCCTTAAATGTTCTTTCCCCTATATTGACGACGATCGCATCCCGATTCGTATTAGGATGGACTTCCCTATTCTTTAATAAATCTTCATATACGACTTGAAGTGCCGGCTGACTATATCGAATGGTCGTTATTAACGCAACAACTCGTGTTATGGAAGGCATTAAACGAAATGCAGCCATCGCAAACAATGCCATTGTGGAAACAAGCTGTGTCGTACTCATTCCTTGAAATACGATAATAAGCATAGTAATTAAAACAGTAGACACTAACAACGTTTCAATAAACAGTCTCGGCACAAGCTCCAACAGCTTCATATAACGACTATTGTTTGCCTTTATTTGGCTGTGACTACTATAAGCATTAATAAAAAAGCTTTCTTTACCCGAGACCTTTACTTCTTTGCTTGCCCCTAGCCCTTGATTTACCCACTTAATCATCATGCCGCTCACTCGTTGTTGCTCTTCCCCCAGTCTACTGATTTTTTTACGCAATAACGAAAAGAACAATAAGACACTCCCCCCCAAAAGAAAGGAAGCTGTAATCGTAGCTATGGGAGAAGTTATTAACAACAAGATTAAGATACAAGTAATGATTAATATTTCTGTTAACAATTGAAATACCGACATGACAATTCCTTGAAATACTCTAGGTACTTCTCCATTTACATTTCGAAGCAAATCAGCAGAATTTCGATGTAAATGAAATATATATGGTTTCGTTAAATAAGCATTAAATAGATCCTTTGACATTTTAACTTGCTGGTTTAATATGACTCGGAGTTGTGCATAGTTAAAAAACAGCAAATATAAATTTTTGAATACAAAGATAATCAAAAGAGCGATTACTGAAAAAATAATAAATGCAGTAGACGTTTTGAAATTAAACAAATTATATATATAAGACAATATTTTTTGCTCGTAAATCATATCTGGATTTGTCACCATACCAACAAACGGAACGATCAGTCCGATCCCAATCGTCTCAAACAAAGCAGCAAATACCATCATTACAAAAAGAAAGACCAACTTTTGTTTTTCCCTCTTGTTAAACAGTTGGTGTAGCTTATGAATCGCATCCTTCATCTATGCACGCCTCCTTTGGGATAGCTGTATTTTCGTATAGCCTATATAATCCACTATTTTACCATTTAAGAAGAATCGCTTCTTAAAACTAGAATTAATCAACAATCGTTTGTCGATAATGTAAAACTTCATAAGATTATGCTCTATGCATGACGTCTTCATATATCGGTTTTCAGCATAAACTAAATCATTCTTCACTCTTCTTCATACGGATTACACTTTGTTTTTACTAATAATTGTATTTTGATAGGATGGAATATCTGTATCCTCATATTTAAAGGACATCACTTTCCCCACAATATAATGACCTAAGCGAAATTTATTGAATATAACTGCTGTCCCTATACAAAAAATTACCGTTAAAATAAACACTAAGATCGTATACGTTAATATATTTAAAAATGCTGGCGGCTCTACATTCCGAAGTAAGACAAAGAAAAACATATTTAATAAAAAAATGCTAAATGAATAGTTACTAATAAACATGACAAGTTTAGGAACCTTTTTTATTTTTTGAGCGAGATACATAAGCAAAAATAATATTGTAGATGCATATACAAGCATATCCACTCTTTTCGAACTCGGACTAACTAGAAAATATTTAGTCATAAATACCATAATAACGAGAACTGGGACTGGAACTATTAAAAGAACTGTAATCCATTTATATCTAAAAATATCTTTCACTTTTTCAAAGTGCTTTCCACAATAAAAACCCAATACAAAATAAAAAAGCCAACCTATAAAAGGCAGCCAATATCCCGTCTTCCATATGTATTGTGCAAAAGGATGATCTGGTGCAGACGTGAAATTAAAAAAAGCCAAGTATACAAAGTTTACAATAAAGGCGGATGGAATAATTATTTTTGCTTGCAATCGATCGAGGTGTTTTTTGAATATTACGTGCAACAGGTAAAACTGGAAGATTATGATTATAAAATAGAGTGCTGATTCCCCTAAAAAAACAGTCTGAAACAACTGCTTTATATACCCTTGTACAGACCATGTATCTAAGATCATCCGTGCGTAAATGAAATTCATAAACAAGTATGGAAAAAGCAATATCTTAACCCTTTTTTTCATAAAACCTTTTGGCACGCGAGTTAAGTATTTTTGTGCCAATAGAAACTCAGATATAAATACAAAAACCGGAACCCCAAATAAAACGGATAGATGGAGCAAATAGATTCCACTATGGTAAATCGTTGGCTCTGGATAAAAGTAATATCCGTTATGAATAGCATGAACAAGTGTAACAGCTAGACATGCCGTACAACGCAGCCAAAACACCTCATTTATAAACATCTAAAAACTCCATTCTACGAATAAATCGTTTACTCATCAGCTAATTTACATCCATTGGACCTTTAAGCACCTTTTCTAATTTTATTTTTTCATACTGATCCTAATAGATGATAAAATTTTTCCAATTCCTCAACATTTCCTTTCTTTTCCTTTATTAAATAGTTTTTTATTTTTTGTTTCAATTGATCATTTTCTATTAGTTTCTTGACCGCTTCGGAAACTGCTGTTGCATTTCTTTCTACTACCAACCCATTTTTCCCAGGTATCATTTGACTGTACACCGCATCAAATCTAGTAGTAACGACAGGAGTGTTTAGCATACGTGCCTCTGCAATCGCTATTCCAAATCCTTCATAACGTGAGGTTTGCACGTATATATCCGCTTCCTTAATATATGGATATGGGTTTGCTGTGACACCGAGTAAAATAAAATGTTTTTCCAGTCCTCTTTCCTTAATTGACTGTTCAATCTCGTTTTGTAAAGGGCCTTTCCCAAGTACGTACCACTTAAATTCGAGACCTTTTTCTTTTAAATGTCTACACGCATCTAAAGCGACGTCGTATCCCTTTTGATGGGCAAGCCGACCGATTGTAAGTATTCTCGTTCCATGAAAATCATCATCGAACGTCGATCCTATTCTCGCCATGTTACAAATAAATTTAGGATCATTTATATCTGAAATAACTTTTAATTTCTCCCGAAACTCCGGAAACGTCGCTGCAAATATTTCTTTGGTAGAATCTGAAACGGCAACAATATGATCGTATTTTTTGTAATATTGTTTTTGAAAGTCCTTTTCCTCGCCTGTTAGTGGGTAGCTAACATTTACCCAGGCGAGCTTCCTTTTTGCTTCTATTTTATCCGCTACATAAAATGTAGGTACCCCTTGTGCATAGCTTATAGCTATATCGTAACGCTTCGTTTTTTTTTCAATAACGCTAGAAGCACACTCCCAAAACATGCGTGCCCTTTCTCGATTCCCACACTTTTTTTTACGAATGGAAAAAGAAAACTTCATTCTGGATGCAAGCATGCTTATTTGTGATTTATTTATAGATTGTATAATAGCTTTCTTTATCGGAAGGTGTGAAAAAACTGTATATGCCATCGGCTCTAACATGTTTACCTCTTTAGGAATAAGTTCCTCCAGAGTGTGTCCATAAGCAAATAGCTGTAGATCAACATTATATTTTGTATAGTCCAACAAATTTAACAATGTTACCAGGCTTTTTTCAGCTCCGGCGATATCTAAGGAATCAATAACAAATAACAGTTCTTTTTTTATCATCTTATCCTCCATAAGTTAATTTGTCGTTGACGGTTATTCCGTTTCTTCAAACTGCTTGTGATGTTTCGCTTTCGAAACTATATCCAATCATGAGACAATTACACTTAAGTCTTTTTTCATAAACAAAAGCAAAAATGAGCCCCTTTAACTCAGGGAACACTTCTGAACCGGAGGATTTTATCTGTTTAATTAATCCTAATTAAAAACTAGTCTGTATATCAATTTACTTCTTCTATACAGCCTTCTAATAAAAGTCTTTTAGACTCTTGATCCTTTCAATTGTTGCAACGCTCCCTTTTTCGCTTAAGTGATGGTCCTGATTACTAGTTATTCAGAAACTATATTTATCTTCGTCTAGTTTTATGTTTAAATTACCAATGATCTTTATCGTATACTTCGTGGGCAAAGATTAGACTGATCTAGCAAAGTGTTTATCGATTACAGACGGATGATCTATGGTTTCTTTCAAAAGATTTGCGGAAAATTGTTCACGCAAATTCTTATTATGTAAAATCTTTTTCACGCCGTTGTAAATCGCTGTTTCATTAATAGCAACGATCAAGCCTGTTTCACCATCTCTTATTTGTTCTCTTGCACCTGTAAAATCAGTTGTAACGATCGGTTTGTGTAGTAATCTTGCTTCTGCTAATGTAATACAGTAGCCTTCATGCCTCGATGGTTGAACATATACATCACATTGGGCAATATAAGGGTATGGATTTGAATCGGCACCAAGCAAAATAAAGCGATCCTGCAAATTGTATTTGTCTATTAGATGTTCATAAAAACATCTGGATTGACCTTCTCCAACACAATACCATTTAACATCATGCCCTTCTTCCACCAATTTAGCTAATACTTTTATGCATAGATCTTGACCCTTTTCTTTTGCGAGTCTACCTACAGTAAGTATTTTTATTCCTTGATAAGCATTGGTAAATCCAGCGCCGCTTTTTGCTTGCTCTCTAATTTTTTCTATTGGAATAACATTCGGAAAAACTGCCGCTTTCCCTATTAATTGAGGTAGACTGCTTTCCAATAAACATTTTGCCTTTTCTGAAACGACAAAAACCTTGTTATACTGACTGTAAACTCTTGAAACAAATCTTCGATCAAATCCAATTTTTGTAACATCAAAGTGAATCCATTGGAATTTCTCTCTTGCCTTTATTTTATTTAAGACAAAATAGCTTATGAAATCCATTGGACCAGCATAAGCAATAGCAATATCATATTCTTTTTCCATTGCAGGGTAACCTCTTAATATATTTCTAAAAAAGATTCGTCTATCCTTTGTAATTCTAAGAACAATATGTAAAAAGAATACATAAAATGCCTTTAATATAGATTTATTTTTAATTAATTCAACAACTCTTTTCTTCGGGTGATAATTCAACCATGGTGAAATCTTTTTAAAATCTTTAAAATAGAGCACCTCTACATCATCTGGAATTGATTTTAAAAAACCGCCTCTTCTTTGGAGCAATAAAAACGTTATTTCGTATTGATCTCTTGGCATATTATCGACCAAATTAAGTAGTGACTTTTCTGTTCCACCTACGTTCATATCTATCAACATAAAAATAACCTTTTTTCTCACGGATAACCCTCCTTTCAACAAAAGTTATACTTTTATATTGGAAAATGAAGGGAAGTGAGTAGTTTTTTCTAGTGGGCATAGATTCTTCAATTACTAATCCTCTCACATCCCGATTTTTTCTTTCACAATGGTTGACGAAATGCCGGCTGTATATGGAAAATAAACAACATCGACGCCGACCTTTTTAAATTTCTCCTCAAGCTTCATAAAAAGAGCATCTCCTTTCCAATCGTCTCCGACAAATAAGACGTTGAACAGAAGATGCTCCCAAGCGATGTATTTATCTCTGTTTTTTTGAGGTACGACTTGATCGACGTATTTTAGGCCTTTGATAATTTCCAATCTTTCCTCGAATGGAATGACTGGGCGTTTTTGCTTGTATTCCATAACAAGTTCATCTGTACTAACTCCGACAATTAAATAATCGCATTGAGCCTTTGCTCGCTTTAATATATTTAAGTGTCCTACATGAAATAAATCAAATACACCCGTTGTATATCCGACTTTATATTGCTTCATTTACTTCCACCCTTTCTGTTCCAAAACAAACTTGTTCAATCCGTTTCATTATTTGGGCACTCGCTAGACCTGTTTCAAATGAACCGATCTCGTTTAAAAATGCCTCAACTTGCTTCCTGTATATGTCAATTTGCATTTGTTCAATCTTCTTCACCAATTCCTGTTCATTTGTCGCTTTAATAAACGGCAGCTCATCCAGCTGAAAATACAGTTGCCGTTCCTTTTGCATATAACGTGCCACATCAGGGACGTACAATAGGCATGGACGTTTGGTTAAGGCAAAGTCAAAAATGAGCGAGGAATAGTCGGAAATAACAACATCGGCAACAAAGAGCAGCTCTTGAATATCGTTATAGTCGCTAACATTTACAGTATGTTCCTGATGAATAACCGAATCGCCTTTTGCAGCTACGTGGGGGTGTAATTTAACGAGCAGCTTCCAATCCCCACCAAATCGCCTTTTCAATGCTTTTAGTAACGCAGTAGTAGGCAAGCTGTATGGCGATGCCACCTCCTCTTTCCTGAAGGTCGGTGCATATAACAGCACCTTCGTCTCCGGTGAAAGTCCGAGCTTTCGCATAATAGCCGCATGCTTATCGGGATTCATCTTAAAAAACAAATCATTTCGAGGTGTGCCGCACTCCATTATTTCCCCTTTATGCCAAAAGGCACGTCGAAAAATAAATGTGCTAAACCGACAGCCTGATAAAAGTAAGTCACATTTTCGTGCATCCTTTTTTGCCATGTCTACATACGAGTTTGGGAGCATTTGTTGGGCATCCTTTTCTATTTGTTTTAGTCGAAGGGAACTATGCCACGTTTGCACATAATACTGATCTTTCCTTTTCACAAAAACATCGGTCGTTCGATAGTTCGTTATAATTACTTTAGCTGTACACAGCTCATAAAAGTAGCGCAAAGACATTACTTTTACTTTTCTAGCATGCGGTAAAAAAGGTGCCTGTTCCAATCGATTGAACGCCCATACGAGATTGAACGTCTCTCTTGGGTAATGAGTACGAATATATTCGCTAATATACTTTGGATTACAACTATATTGGGAGCCGTAATAGCTATATAAAAAAATCTTATTTTGTCGTAACGGTAATAAATTAAAAATAAATACGAGAAGCCGCGCAATTACCTTTTTTGCCTGACTCATTTAGTTCACCTGCCTCATGCCCTTTGGTTGGTCTGCAACGCTTACCTTCCGCCACAATTTCCGAACAGCTAAATAGACGAGATTTGCATACGGATGAAAGGAAAAGAGCTGTAATTGTCTGCTTAAGTCGCGATCATTTTTGACAGCCGTTTTTAAGTTGGCCATGTGCTCTTTAATATACGCTTTTAGTTCATTGCGGTAGATTCCGATTGTATCTTTTTCTTTGTTGAAAACGAGTAAATAGTAATGATATAAACTCGTTTTTAACAACAGTTTATAGGACTCATTTGTCAACCAGGCGTATTTTTTTTCAATAAAAGCATGTCGTTCTTTTAAACCGTTAATAATATCCAGATTTCGTACGGAATAAGTAGTTACAATACTGTCATCCCGTTGTCGATAGTAATATAACGGTTCATGAAGAAGCACATACGAGTCCACCCGATCCATCACATGGTGCGTCCAATACACATCCTCGAATAATACCCCTTCTGTAAAAGGGATATCTTGAATGAGTGCCGTTTTATATAATTTCCCCCAAGCAAAATTTTTCACCTTTTCATTGATGACGAGCTCTTTCATTCCGGTTTGTCTACTTAAAACAACAGGTGGATCGATTTGTTTAAAGTACCTTTCATCCAACAGCAAATGACCCGGATGCGCATAATAAAAGGCAGCTTGCACAACATCTGCTTTAAAGGTGTGCGCTGCACTTATTAACGTTTGAACCATTGCTAAATCCAACCAATCATCACTGTCAACAAATAAAGTATACACTCCTGTCGCATACTCCATTCCAGTGTTTCTAGCCGCAGATAACCCACCATTTTTCTGATGAATAACGGTAATTCGATCATCTTTTTGTTTATACGCTTCAGCAATTTCTCCACAACGATCCGGTGATCCATCATTAATAATAATAATTTCCAAGTTGCTGTATGTTTGATTCACGATACTGTCTAAACATCGACGAATGTACTTTTCCACCTGATAAACTGGGACGATTACGCTAACCTTTTCTTTTCCCAATCAGATCGTCCCTCCTGCATAAGTTCGTATAGCTTTACAAATTCCGTTTCATTATTAAACTTCATTTGTTTACAGCTTTCGATCAATCGTTCTCTTATTTTTGGTTCGTCATGTAGCATTGCTACTCCGTTCGCAATCCCTTCAACCGACAAATCACAAATAATCCCATCAACTCCATCCTTCACTTGTCCGCTGGCTGTCGGATAATTCGTTATTAAGACGGGTTTTGCCAAGATTTGAGCTTCTGTTACAGTAACGGCTTTTCCTTCATATCGAGAAGGCTGGACATATAAGTCGGCTGCTCTCATATAAGGGTATGGGTTTGTTTTTTTCCCAAGTAATACAAAATCGTTCTCCACCCCGTACTGAGCAATGAGCTGACGTATTTCTTGTTCGTCTCCGCCATAGCCAACAACATACCAAACGACGGGATATCCTTTGTCTTTCAGTACGCGTATTGCCTTTACCGCCTGATCGAGCCCCTTTGCATAGGACAATCGCGCCACTGTTATTACTTTAAATCGGGTATCCGCTACGATAGATGAATCGATGGGCTCATTCGCCAATGTGCGCACCATTTGAGGTGCAATTATGTTTTCAACAACGATTACTTTTTTGTTCAATTCAGGGTACTTTGTTATAAAAGCCTGCTTGCACGCACTGGAAACTGCTACAATGTAATCAAACTTCGACCACATTTTCACATCCATTTCTTTCGCTGTATCCACTGTTGAGTAGTCGGTATGAATCCAAGCAATTTTCACATTCGCTTGCACTTTTTCGGCGACGACATAGTGGGGCCATAAATAGCTAATTGCAACATCATACGTCGTTTCTACCTTAGGCAAAAAGGGCAAAGCGTATTTCCACATATATTGCATTTGTTGAATTCCCTTTTCATCTACTGCCTTAAATACCACGCGTGTTTTTGCGAGCACCCTTGCTAATGCTAGAAGCCATTTCCGATGCTTCAAAACATCCGTAACGGACATACGGAAGGTCTTCCATACGAGCTCTTCCGGCAATAAATTTATTTTTTTTGGCAGCAAGCTCATAAAATCGCCTGTATGGCTATATAACATAAGATTTATTTTGTACGTATTCGTGTCCATTTGATCCAGCATACCGGCCAAGCTTCTCTCCACACCACCTACTTCCATGTCAAAGGAGGTAATTAATACGTTTTTCATCTGCATCCCCTGCTTCTATTTGATAAAGCTCCATTAATAAAGCGATGCCTTCATCTCGTGAATAGCCTGCTTTTTCAAAGTGATCAACTATTTTTCGTTTATTTTTCTCTTTATTGCCGATCATTTGTAAGATCGTATCGGCCCATACGCCAGGATTTTGATCCAATGATAGCTTTGTTACAAGTCCAAGCCCGATATCCGCTTCTGGTTGAATGGCATGGGAAGTAACACATGGGACTCCACATGCTTGTGCTTCAAGTAAAACAAGTCCTAACCCTTCATAAATAGATGGGAATACGAATACATCCAACCGCTGCAATACAGTTGCTATATCACTTCTTATTCCTAAAAATCGTACATGCTCTGTTAACTTTTCCCGATGAACTACTCTTTCTATCTGTTTTTTTAATTCGCCATCGCCAACTAATAATAGTTTAATCGAGGGTTCCTTTTCGATAAGCCTTTTCAGAATTTCCAGCAAGAACAATTGGTTTTTGGCTGCAATGAACCGGCCGATATGTCCAATAACGATGCTTTTACCTAAGCCAGCTTCGATATTTAAGTTTCGAATCGTGCGCTCTGCGGTTGCCATTATTCTCTCGTAATCAATGACATTTGGAAAGTAGGAAAAGGTCGATTTACGCATGCCACGTTCCCGAAACAAATAAGCGCCTGCTGCATTACTGCAAGCGAGTAAATGGGTGGAAAACAGGCAAATAATGCGGCGCATAAAGAATATATAGAGCTTTCTTAATATCCCTGCAGCTTGATCGGCTGTCGTATGTGCATGCGAAATGCGCACCTTTACTCCCGCTAAGCGAGCAGCGATAATTGCAACGCCACAGTGAAATAACGTGTGTGCATGAACGACATCATAGGGGCCTTGGCGTTTCAACAAACGATAAAGATCTTTTATAGAGTTTGTTTTCTGAAGACGAAAGACAGTGCCACCAAGCTTGTGAATCTCGTCATCGTAATAAGCTTTCTCCATGCTGTAAGAAACAAAGTCAAATTGTACGTATTCGTGATTAACATGTTTGAAAATATTCATTAGCATCGTTTCTGTCCCGCCTGTATTCATCGCACCCGTCACATGGAGTACCTTTTTCTTAATTTCCATATAATCCCCTCTTCAAGAGTCCTCTCTACATAGTTGGTCATTTTTCCATTTTGCAAATTCAATCACTGTTTTATATTCAGATAATTGGTCCGTGCTAATGCCACTTTCTTTTAATTCATTTACAAATTGTATCCACGCTTCTTCGGGTACTGCGTCTTTCTTTAATTCCTCACCCATTAATGCTTGAAATTCAACACGTAAAACAGCTGCGATTTTTTCCATAATTTGAATTGATGGGTTTTGGTTAACGTTGCGCTCAATATTGCTTAAATACGATTTAGATATTTGTGCCCGATCTGCTAGCTCGGACAAACTAAGTCGCTTCTCTAACCGGATTTTTTTAATATTTTCTCCTATCATTCGCCCATTACCTCATATTTTCCTAGAATAAATAGTTGTCTTTTACGCTTTCTTTCAAGCAGTTCCTTAATACATTGAATAACGCGCTGCTGATCATTCTCACTTAAATTTGACCCTGAAGGTAGACAAATTCCTCGAACAAATAATTGCTCAGCAATATGGGTGTTTTCTTTATGTGGATAATAACGGGTACCTTTAAACAAAGGCTGTAAATGCATCGGTTTCCATACATGACGTGCTTCAATATTTTCCTGTTGTAGGGCTGTTAGGATTTGCCCTACCGTTACGCCAAGCTGTCTTTCGTCTATTGTTAGCGCAGTTAACCACCGATTTGACTTTGTGTTATCCAATTCAGGCATAAAGGAAATGCCCTCAATGTCTCCTAATGCATCGAAATAGTTCCTATAAATTAACCGCTTTGCATCGACCCGCTTCTCTAATTGCTGCAGCTGAATTCTACCTACCCCGGCAAGCAAGTTACTCATTCGGTAATTGTAGCCCATCGCATGGTGCTGGTAGTATGGCTCTGGATCTCGTGCTTGCGTCGCGAGAAACCGTGCTGTTTTCAGTGAAGCAATATTATTGGAGACGAGCATGCCGCCACCAGAAGTAGTTATGATTTTATTTCCATTAAAGGAATAAACTCCAAACGCGCCAAGTGTTCCACTTGCTTTTCCTTTATAGCTTGAGCCGAGTGATTCCGCTGCATCCTCAATAATTGGAACTCCGTAATAATTACATATTAAAAGCAGCTCATCCATCTTGGCACTTTGGCCATATAAATTTACAACAATGACTGCTTTTGGCATTCGGCCTTCCAGCGATGCGAGGTGCAACGCTTTTCGTAAAGCTAAAGGAGACATATTCCACGTATCCGGCTCGGAATCAATAAATACCGGTTCTGCCCCTTGATAAAGGATTGGATTCGCACTTGCAACAAAAGTGAGTGTGGAACAAAAAACAATGTCCCCTTTTCCGACATTTAATACAGAAAGTGCGAGGTGTAAGGCTGCGGTTCCAGAATTCACTGCTACCGCATCATTTATTCCAACATGACGCGCCATTTCCTTTTCAAACGCTTCAATATTTGGCCCGACTGGTGCAACCCAATTCGTATCAAATGCTTCTTTTATATAATGCAGTTCTCTTCCACACATATGTGGTGGTGATAAATGTATTTTCGGTTTCCTCATCTTACATCACGACCCCATGATTATATTTTTCGCCTTGCTTAACCGTTCGTGCTGGACAGCCAACCGCAGTCGCGTGTGCAGGAATCGACTTTATAACAGCAGCTCCTGCACCAATTACAGACCACCTTCCGATTGTACATCCAGGAATGACAGTGGCAGCAGCACCAATATGTGCACCTTCCTCTGCTTTCACTCTGCCGGTTAACGTTGCATTTGGCGAAATATGTACATAGCTTTCAATATGATTTTCATGTTCTACAATCGCTCCCGTGTTGATAATACAATGCTCTCCAATCGACGCTTCAGCATTAATAACTGCATGCGGCATGATTACTGTCCCACATCCGATGGAAGCTGTTGAGCTAATCATTGCCGTTGGATGAATCAGTGTCACATACTGTTTCTCCTCCAAGCGTAGTTGTTCGACTATTTTTTTCCGAACTGCATTACTTCCAATCGCTATAATTACTTTCGTATCTATTTGCTTAAATTTGCTCAAATAAGAAAGAGGGCCAAGTAGTCGCCCATCCCTCTTCGTTACACACGCATATTTATCATCAAGTATCGCGACTACTTCATAGTCATTGCTGTACAAAATGATGTCTAAAATTACTTTGCTATGACCACCATCACCGATAATTATGATTTTCTTCACCACGAATCACTTCTTTCGATCGTTTGAATTTTTTCACGGTTGCTTGATTTTCTTGATTAATGCCTTCTTTTCTCCACACTTTTTTAATCGTCCGAAGTAATATTTTCAAATCGAGCAAGACGCTCTGATTTTTAACGTACCAGACATCCAACTCAAATTTTTGTTCCCATGATATCGCATTCCTGCCATTCACTTGTGCCCAACCAGTTATACCCGGCTTTACACGATGTCGCTTATTTTCCTCTTCTGTAAAAAGAGGGACATATTCCATTAATAACGGGCGTGGTCCAACAAGACTCATCTCTCCTTTAACAACATTAATTAGTTGCGGAAGCTCATCAAGGCTGTATTTTCTAAGGAATCTCCCAACAGCGGTCAACCGAATATGATCGGGAAGCAAATTTCCATCCACATCTGTTTTACTATTCATCGTACGGAACTTAATTAAGGAGAACGGCTGGCAATTCTGACCGGGACGCTGTTGTTTAAAAAGCACCGGGCTGCCCATTTGAAGCTTTATAACGATCGCAATAACGAACATTAAAGGTGAAAAAAAAACGACCATTGTTCCTGCAAGTAACAAATCAACGCTTCGTTTCAATGTTTATGCCCCTTTTGATTTAAATGAGGTGCGATATGCGTATAATCTGTTGCATAAGGTAAGCCCGAAGCTGAAATGAGTTGTTTCTTCTCATATCCATTTGGATTCCATTGTTGCCAATGCCAAGTGTCCCTACACATTTGCTCCAAATTCCTTTCTGCTACCCAATTTAATTCGTTTAAAGCTTTTTCTGGATTTGCATAACAAACTGCCGCATCTCCTGGACGTCGATCAACGATACGGTACGGAATATGTTTTTTTGTAGCATTTTCAAATGCCTCAACAACTTCAAGCACGGAATAGCCTCGGCCAGTTCCTAGATTAAAAGGCTGGATGCCTGTAGAATCGCGAACGTAATTTAACGCTTTTAAATGACCGTTTGCCAAATCTGTTACATGAATATAGTCTCGTATACCTGTTCCGTCTTTAGTCGGATAATCCCCTCCAAATATATGAAGCTGTCTAATTTTGCCGACAGCTACTTGAGCTATATAGGGCATTAAGTTGTTTGGTATGCCATTTGGATCCTCGCCGATTAAACCGGACTCGTGTGCGCCGATCGGATTAAAGTATCTTAATAATGCAATGCTCCAGGTTGGATCGGATTCGTATAAATCAACAAGCATTTCTTCAATCATCTGTTTCGTACGACCGTATGGATTGTTTGCACGAAGGGGTACCTCTTCTGTAATTGGAACATTATTTGTATGTCCATATACGGTCGCTGAAGAACTGAAGACGAGTTTTTTCACTCCAAACTCTCGCATCACTTCACATAAATTAATTGTTCCAGTTAGATTGTTATCGTAATAACGTAAGGGGACGACAGCAGATTCGCCGACTGCCTTTAAACCAGCAAAATGAACAACGGAATCAATCTCGTTTTCGGAAAAAACAGATGTCAAACTCTTTCGGTCCAAAAGATCAGCTGGATAAAATCTAAAATCCTTCCCGGTAAGTAAACGTACTCGGTTCAATGCTTCTTGTTTACTATTAGAAAAGTTATCGACTACAACAATCTCTTGACTACTATTTAACAATTCTACACAAGCGTGGGTACCAATATACCCTGCCCCACCAGTAACAAGGATAGCCATACGCATCCCTCCTCGTATATTATTCTTGACATATTACCGCAGGTCTTTCTTTCGTTACTACATGAGAAAATTGCTTCGATACATAATATTTAGCGTCATAACATTTTCGTAATAATAATAAGCAAAATAACAAATAATGATGCCATAATAAACGAGTTTTCGATTATCTTTAGAGAACAATGGTATAAGCCACGATAATAAAATAAGTGTATAGATTTCAAAGTAAATTGAAAATCGGGCAAAGATCCAATTCTGTGTCGAGATAATCATAAAAATAAAACCGATAAGCGCCATATTCACAATGTAATCGCTGCTCGGAAAAATACTTCTTAGCTTTTCTCTGCCTAAATAAGCTATTACTAAAGGTACCGCTGCAACGATCACGCGCAATATATTTGCTCCACCTTCAGCAAAAGATTCATAGTGTCCATACTGTGTATCTTCTATTGCTGTGAACAGTAGGTTTGAAAACTGTTCATATCCAATCACAATAATGACAGAAAATATAATGAGTGCAACGGTCGCTTTTGACCAGGCTTTGTATCTTACGAGAAAATAAATGGGAATTAACACAAGCGCACTTTGATGGAAAAGCGAAGCGACAATTATAATAAATGAATAAGCTATGAAATTTCCACCTATTAAAAAGCGTATAGCTGTATATGCTATTGCGGCGGCGAGCACTTGCCTAATGCCATTCATGGAAACTAAAAATAGACCACCAGTAATATAGACATATAAACTAATCTCAATCAGTCTTGAATACCGATACAATACAATAACTAGAAACAGATTTGTCAGTAATGCTGTTATGAAAATTAACACTTGCGGATCTTCTGAAACGTAATTTTTTAGGATTAACTGTAATAGTCCGAAACCAATATCTTTTTGAACGAGAATGGACTCCCATGTAAAATCGTTTGTTTTAAATGAGTGAATGTAAAAATAAGTATCGCCAATATTTGCCCGAAGTCCTGATACTAGTGTAAGGGATAAAAATGCAAAAAAGATTAACAGCTTATTAGGTTTAATTGGTAAAACTGCATTAGGACTTCTTGATGGAATCGCATAATATCTTGCCAAAAAAGAGAAAAAGAATACAATTGTAAGATTAATCCAAAATATAGTCATTGAAATATCCTTCCAAATTAAGCTTTCGTCGATCGGAAGCTGACAGATGCTCGTGTTTTAATTAAAATATAACTATATAGAACAACACCAAATGGAATAGCAGCAAATGTCATTCCTTTCCTTGGCGTTTCTTTAAACAGTGCTCGGTTTTTAGCAAGTAAACTGCTCGATACATAATGAATTGCCTGCCGAAATTGAAATGATTTCCCGGCAAAGGGCAATAGCATTAATTGCTTGCGATAAAATGAAAAACCATTTGGGTTGTTTCGGTATTGATACAGCATGTTTTTACTTGATCCATCTTGCCTATATTCTACATGGCATAGCACTTCATTCATAAGCAGCATTTCATAGTGCCGATCAAGCATATAATACTTATACGCAAGCCCTACGTATTTTTCATTGTAAAAAATCGGGTATGGATATTTCTTTGTTAGCTCAGACCGATAAACAAGCTTTTTGTCTCCTTTAACTTGATGCGTATTATATAAATCAAATAACGTAGATGTTTGCAGCTGTTCCGGAAGCTTTGTGCCAATTAAACAGTTGTTCGTATCTGCATCAAGTCCAATAATTCCACTCACATCTTTAGAGCCATATTTATTCCAATACGTCACGATTTTTTCTACCGCATCATCCGGCATATAGTCATCCGAATCAATACAGACATTCAGCTCTGTATCGATACGATCATAAGCCGTATTGTGTGCGCCGTGCATCCCTTGGTTTTTTTGGCGAATATAAATGATTTCAATTGCTCCTTCATCAATCCACCCTTGTACGAGTTCTTTTGTATTGTCGGTTGAGCCATCGTCAATTATAAGCCACTTGAAATCATTAACCGTTTGCCGCTTTAAGCTTTCATAACAATTTACTAAACAATATGCTCGATTATACGTCGGTGTAAATACAGTCAATATCTTCATGTAAACTGTTCCTTTAATGCTGTATACGTATGCTCTGTTTGCTTTGCCGTATGTCTAATGTCATAACCTTTTTTATAAACCATGTTCAAATCTACTTTTCTTGTTTCTTTTATTTGCATTTGTTCGATCACTTGATTGACCCACATCGATTTATCGTTTAGTGGCAACTGATGCATCAATCCTATGCTAAGGTCAACCTCAGCAGTAATGTGATCTGAAATAAGACATACGAGCCCTGCACTTTGCGCCTCTATTAATGTTACAGGTAACCCTTCATGTAAAGACGGAAATACAAACATATCAAAAGCTTGCATTAATTGAGGTATATCTTCTCGAACACCAAGCAATTTCACTTTTTCTCCTAAGTTCAATTGAACGATCCGCTCTTTTATTTTTCGTCTTAACGGCCCATCGCCAACAAGTATTAATACGGCATTGGATTGCTTTTCACTTATCTCAGCGAATATATCCAGTAAATAAAAATGGTTTTTCTGTCTGGAAAACCTGCCCACATGCCCAAGTACAAAAGCTTCCTTATTTAGACCTAGTGCACTTCTCATCTCGTTACGAGCCTTAGATGAAAAGGTAAATTTATCAATTTCAATTCCATTGTTTAAAATAATGCTCTTATTGCAGTCCTTGCCGTATAACCAACTGGCAGCGCTTGATGAGCAAGCATATAATCCGGTTGCGCTCCCTTTTATTAAAGATCCTGCATACGATTTATACATTTTTGCCAGTATTCCGCCTTCACTTTCCGTATTATGACTATGCGCAATCCGTACCGGTATATTCGCACGCTTCGCTTCTCGCAACACAAGCCCACTCATTTTATCCATATGGGAATGGACAATGCTATATGCTGTATGGTCTTTAAAGAACCGTTTTAAATGTTTAACATAACCGAAATGCCCTGCTTCAGTGATATAGGGAATTCGGTGGATACACCCTCCTAACGATTCTATTTCAGCATCATACACCCCACTTTTACATGTTAAAAAGTCGAATTGTACGTTTGATCGGTCGATATGTCGATACAAATTCATAAGTAATGTTTCCGCTCCGCCACGGTTCATATTGACGACCACATGCAGTACTCTTACTGGACTTGCCACACCGCTTCCTCCTGTTCCTCCATATACCCTTTATATAATTTCGCCTTATTCGCCAATACTTGATCCACACTAAAACGTTCAATAATTTTTTTTCGTCCATTTACTCCAAAGCGAGTAGGTAACAAGTCATCTAGCGCAAGTTCTTGGACCTTATCCGCAAAAAGAGTAGGACTCCATGTCGGTAGAAGAAAGCCTGTTTTATTATTTTCCACTAATTCACGATGCCCTCTGTTATCCACCGCTACAACTGGTAGCCCACAGCTCATCGCTTCCATTACATGAACAGGCAAGCCTTCTCGGTAACTGCACGCAGCTGCTGCATCGCACATAGAAATCAAACGATATATATCGTTACGAAAGCCAAGGAATTGAACGAGATGATCGACACCAAGCTCCTTAGCCAATCGTTTGCATGCTTCTAATTTCGAACCTTCACCAGCTAGCAAAAGCTTTACACGACCGCTTTTCTGTTTCAAAGCTGCTAGCATGTGCAATAAAAAAGCTTGATTTTTGTTTTTGTTGAATTCGGCAGCATAAAATAATAAAAAGTCATCTGGCTGATAGCCAAATGACTCTTTTAAAAATCGCTTCTCACTCTTTGCGATCGGCTTAAATTTATCCGTATTGACACCGACACCTGGTAGGTGAACGAGCTTCGGCACAGGAAAACGATGGTTTACAGCCAACTGGTTATCTTCGGTGTTTATTGTTATAAGACAATCGGTTAAATACGATAAATACCGTTCTGTCGGATAATAAAGAACCCAATTTAGCAAAGGGGCTCCTTTACAAAAATGAAATCCATGGGCAGTATAAATTACCTTTGTCCCTTTTTTTCTTGCCCGCACAGCTGCCAGTCGGCCCAGCACGCCGCCGAGAGGCGTATGACAATGTATAATTTTGTAATGATTTTTATTAATAATTTCCTTTAGTTCATTATATGCCTTCCTATTTTTTAAAGAGAAAGGGGAGCGCTGAATCGGAATCGTATATTTGTTATCTGTATATGGTAATTTCATATCTCCTGCTGCAACGACATCTACTTGAAACCCTTGTTCTTTAAACCACTTCATATATGGTATGTGAAATGCTTTAAAATGGTAATCCACAGTTGCACAAAACAGCACCTTATTAACCATGAAAATCATCCTTATACGTTTGACATATAAAAATTAGTATTGAATTCCTTCTTCATCACTTAAACGATCCACATAGTTCTTTAGTTTTTGCAGCATCCGATCCGCCTCTATTTGCACAGCTTTTAAATGCTCCTCTTGACGGTTATTCGCATCATTCTGAACCTTATCCTTAGCGTATTGCTTAACCTCCTCTAAAATTTCCAGTCTTTTTTGCTCTACGGATGTAACGATAGCCCATGTTGTATCGTTCCTCTTTCCTTGTATTCTTCTTTATAATATTCTAGAACTTCGTCTTGCATTTGCTGCTGTTGTCCTGCTAATAGGCGCGCATAATAATTTTTTGTAGCAGCATATGTTACACTTCCACCTAGAAAAAAAGCAAATATTATTATAGAGGAGATTGAGTCACGTATTTGTGGGTGTTATTTTAAGAAGTTAAAAAAACCTCTCTTTGTATTCGTTAATTTTAGTATTGATTCCTACCGACCGCAGTAGATATACACTACGCTTTCCGTGTGCAGTGACAATCAACGGCGTTATTCATGTGTATATCGTTCGAAGTAAAATTGATCACATATTATCTAGTTAAATTCGTGCATCTGTTCCCCCACAAACATGTTACTCATACTATAAAGGATACTGTTCGCTTCACTTTACTTCTCCTCATTTCCTTTCTACGTGCGCTACCTACCGAACGAACATTTCTTCTCTTTTTACGATCGATAATAAATAATCTCTAAACTCCTCATTTAAATCCTCTCGCTCAAGTGCAAATTCAATTGTCGTTTGAATAAAGCCCATTTTTTCCCCAACATCATACCGTTTTCCTTCAAATTCGTAAGCATAAACAGCCTCACGATTCGTAAGAGAAGCAATAGCGTCTGTTAATTGAATTTCATCTCCTGTTCCTGGTGCTTGACGCTCTAATATATTAAAAATAGCTGGGGTTAATATATATCTCCCTAATATCGCTAAGTTGGATGGCGCCTTTTCTCTATCCGGTTTCTCCACTAAGTCATGTACGTGATACAATCGATTTTCGGCTCTTTTACCATCAACAATACCGTACCTTGAAACATCCGTTTCCTTCACCATTTGGACTCCAAGGACTGATGCGCGACACTGAATGTATTGATCCATTAATTGTTTTAAGCATGGCACATCCGCTCGAACAATATCATCGCCAAGCAATACTGCAAACGGTTCATTTCCAATAAACTTTCTTGCACACCAAATTGCATGACCTAAGCCTTTTGGCTCCTTTTGTCTTATATAATGAATATCAACCATTTTTGCTGACTTTTGAACTTGGCTTAGTAAATCCAATTTTCCTTTATGTAATAAATTCTGCTCTAGCTCAAAACTATGGTCAAAATGATCTTCGATTGCTCTTTTTCCCTTCCCTGTAACGATAATAATATCTTCAATTCCTGAAGCAATCGCTTCTTCGACAATATATTGAATCGTTGGTTTATCAACAATAGGGAGCATCTCTTTCGGCATTGCCTTCGTTGCTGGAAGAAAACGTGTTCCTAAACCAGCCGCTGGAATTATTGCCTTTTTTATTTGCACTTCATCGCACCTCTTTTTAAAAGTATTCAATTATCCCTACGCTATATCGATATTGCACGTGATTGTTCTAACACAAGACCTTTATTTGCAACTGTCAATAGTTGTTCCTTTAGATGTTCCTTATCTAATGTTACCAATCGAGCTATGAGCCGCTCGATATCTTCTAAATAAACCTCGGTTGTCTTTCCTATATAAATCTTTGGATACAATTGCTGTTCATGAACTTCTTCCGCAGTCAATAATTCCTCATAAAGCTTTTCACCAGGTCTAATGCCTGTAAACTCAAGCCCGATATCTTCAATATCGTATCCTGACAGTTGGATTAAATTTTTTGCTAGTTCAACAATCTTTACAGGATCACCCATATCTAATACAAAAATTTCGCCACCCTTAGCGAGCGCACCTGCTTGAATAACAAGTCTAGACGCTTCTGGAATGGTCATAAAGTAACGCACCATATCAGGGTGGGTAACCGTGACCGGACCACCGCGCTCAATTTGTTTTTTAAATAAAGGAATTACACTTCCTCGACTGCCGAGAACATTCCCAAACCGAACAGCAACAAATGTCGTGTCGCTTTCCTTATCCATACTCTGAACAGCCATTTCGGCAATTCTTTTTGATGCACCCATCACACTTGTAGGATTTACTGCTTTATCCGTAGAAACGAGTACAAATGTTTGTGTTTTATTTTTGCTTGCTGCTTTAGCAACATTTAGTGTCCCGATAATATTGTTATTTAATGCGGCATCTGGGTTATGCTCCATTAAAGGAACATGCTTGTGAGCAGCTGCATGGTAAATAACATTCGGCTTGTACATCCTTACGATGCTCATTATTTTTTGTTCGTCTTGTATATCAGCGATTTCCGTTACAAAATCAATATTTTCGTTCTTAAATTGTTCTTTTAACTTCATTTCAATTGTGTATATACTGTTTTCACCGTGCCCGAGCAAAATTAATCGCCTAGGGAAGAAGGCAGCGATTTGTTTTGAAATTTCCGATCCAATTGAGCCACCAGCGCCTGTTACTAATACAACCTTGTTTGTAATTTCATTCCCGATACTTTCCATATCGATATCAACAAGCTCTCGTGGCAGCAAATCTTCTGCCTGTACATCTCTAATTGCTGTAACCGAAACTTTCCCAGTTACTAAATCCTCCAACAATGGCAAAATTTTTGTGTTTGCTGTTGTTTTTAAGCATTCTTGATAAATTGTATTTAATTCACGTTTCTTAAGAGACGGAATTGCAATAATAATATTGTCTATATGTAGTTCTTTAACCGATTTTGCAATTTCTGATACCCCACCAACAATAGGAATCCCTAACAAGTCCAGCGCATGCTTCGACGGATCATCGTCAACAAAGGCTACCGGCAATAACGAGCTATCCTGATTGTTTAATAGCTGTCGTGCAACCATTGTTCCTGCAGATCCAGCACCAACAATTAAAGTACGCACTTGCTTCATCGTATGGTTCATTACCATATCACGGTAGAGACGCCAAGCAAATCTCGAACCACCAAGAAACAGTAAGTGAAGCAACCCAGAAACAATTAAAAAGCGTCCATATATTACTTGGAAAAAGAGCTGTTGAACAACGACCGCTAAAATAAAAGAATAAATGACGACTTTTAAAACCGTTACTAACTCTCCTACACTTGCATATTCCCAAACTTTTTTATAAAGCTTTACCTTGATTGCCCACGTATGATGACTAATTAAAATTACAACAGAAGCAATAGCAAGCGGAAAGGTCATCATGTTCGTTGTACCTACTAAAAACCAACTTGATCCGAGTGCTAGTAAGACAATAATTGAATCAATAATAAGGAATAAAGATAAGCGTTGACGATAGGTCATTTATTGTCACCTCCTTAATTGTTTGCTTTCAAACGTGTAGGATGAATATGTTGTTTTAAATTAAAGCATTTATGAATACCGATTGGATAAAAGGGGCTAGCTTTCTACTGCGTGTTTTACACCCTTAACATATAAAGCTTGTGCATACCGTTCCGGCAAATAATTACTCTACGTAACTTCCTAAAAACAGCTTTTTTCTTTACGTATGCGCGTCACAACCCACATTCATAAATGCTCTAAAGTATGCTCGTTTTTTATAACTGTCCCAATCTTTTAAGCTAAATAGCTTTGGGCATCTAACCCATCCTCACACCACACTATCGACGACAAGCGTCTAAGGTATATCTCAACCCACAGCATGACCGAGTGCCTACGAGGATAATGGCCAGTAGACATCACCAAGATATTTTGGACTATATAACGAACGAGGCGTTCAAAAAATAAACACTTTCTATTTATCGTTCATAATAGATCCTGATAAATTAGCTTGCGATAGTTCCAAAACCCTTCGTGCTTCTGTCACTTTTTCTTTTGTCGTCTTTTTTCTATGTATAACTAGAATGACGCCATCACATTCATTAGCTAGAACCCTTGTTTCAGTAACATCCAAAATCGTTGGTGAGTCAATTAAAACAATATTGTACATTCCTTCAACTTTCGTCAGCAGCTGGGACATCCTTTCATTGCCTAGCAGCTCAGCAGGATTAAATAAGGTCGAACCACTCGTTAATAAATCGAGTTTGCCTATTCCTGTTTTGTAAACAACATCCTCAAAATCCATTTTATTTGTCAGAATATCTGTTATGCCCTTATCATTAGAAATATCAAAGAAATCGTGAATTACAGGCTCTCTTAAATTTGCATCGATTAAAAGAATCTTTTCTTTTTGCTGGGCCATTGATACAGCAAGATTAGCAACGATAGTCGATTTTCCTTCTCCTTTACTTGCCGAAGTAATAAGGAAAATACGATTCTCCCTTTTGCCTGGTAGAAATTTAATGTTCGCTCGTATCATACGAAACTGATCCGCGATAAGCGAGTCCGCATTAGAGTATGTAACTAAGCTTCTTTTCGTACTACGTTTTTTATTTAATATCAACGGCATCCCCTCTCACTTCAATAACTTTTGACTTCTTCGATTTGCTTTCAACCTTTCGCTTGCTGTTCATGTTTGAAATAACACCAATTACAGGCACGCCTAATATTTCTTCCAGCTCTTTATTTTTAGCAATTGTTCCATCCAATACATCAAGCAAAAAGACAAGCCCGATCCCTGTTGCAAACCCAAAAATTGCAGCAAAGACTACCGCTTTATTTGTATTTTCATTGATTGGTAATGGACTCTCCTTTGCCTCGGATAATACTTCGACATCATCAAAACCAAGAATCGTGCCAACTTCGTTTTTAAAAATTGTTGCTGTAACATTCGCAATTGCTGCTGCTTGCTTTGCAATCGCGTCTGTAACAGATATGCTAATTACTTGTGAATCATCTACGCGCTCAACCTGCACTTGACTTGCTAGCTGATCCGTCGTTTTATTTAATTGAAGCTCCTCAATGACACTCTCCATAATTATTTGATCTTTAATAACGACCATTAACGTTTGCATCTGACTGTCAGGGCCAACGATGATTCGTGCGGAAGATTGATACATCGGATTATCATTTAATTTATTAAGATAAAACCCTCCAACGGTTGCAACAATTGTTAATAAAATAATAATCCATGCGCGTCGCTTGATAACATCATAAAAGTCTTTCATATTTATTTCTTTCTCAGCAGTGAGATAATGTTCCCGGTTTCGGCTCTCCATACGTAACCACCTTTTTATTCTATGTGATACATTATGCTTTATTACTTTAAAAATCCTTTTTTAATTCTTTATAACGAACAATCGTGGAAAAAATATATGGAAATTTATGTTTTAAGTGTTATATGGCTAAGTATTGTAAGATTGTTTCCTATTATAGTTCTTAATAAAGAACGTGTCAAGTGCGTTCTTTAAACATATTAGGAAGGAGTGCCAATTTTACAATTTTCTCCGTATCTTGATTGTACACGCTATGTACGATAAAGGAGTTCTTTGATTGCGTACGGATCGTTTTCAAAACATCGTTTACTTTTCCAATATGAATAACCGTTGGAACGAGTGCAGTTGTTGGACCAGGTAGTTCATTTCCTTTTTGTTCAACAAAGGAGCCAAATTGCATTTTAAGCATACGAAAAAGTTTCTTTTCGGTTAAAGCTAACAGATACATCGAACGATTGCTTTTAGCATGCTCTAAAATTATTTGAATAAATACGTAAAAATATCCTTTTCTTTGAAAATCGGTATGAATACATAATTTATCTATTTCCCATACACGGTTTTGATTTATACGAAATTCTTTATACGTATTAAATGCTGCTCTTCCCGGACCGTCTACCGTACTATAAGATGTATTCGGCTTATATGGGATTAGCTCCAACGTACCAATGACTTCATTTTTTTTAAACGCATTTTTCTTATATAGTAAATTGTATCTTGTTCCTACTTTTGTATATGGATCATTATACCAACCATATTGCTTGCAAAAGTATTCCCATGTTTTGGCAAAGCTCTCTTGCTGACGCTTTGTTTTCACTTTTTCATACAAGTAAAACCATCCTTTATTAAAATTCATATCAATTTTGGTAAAGTTTTGCAGCCCTTATTAAAAATTAAGAGCTGCAAATTCCATCGAGCTTTAAATTAACTGTCACAAAGTTTATCGTCCCAAAAATCCGACTCTGCTTCCGCAGATGCGCTCTTAAGTTCTGGCCAGCATTTCATCGTCTTGCTTACATCCAACTCTTCTAATTGTGGTGTTATCCATTCTTTTTTCACATTCTTCACTCCTTTCTCTTATCCTACAATGCTATGTATAGCCTCATGGCATTGTATGCTGCATAGCAATAAACTATGCAGCAACTTGTTCTCTTTAAAGAACGAGTTGATGCATATATGATACCTAAGTTCGCTTCTATTTGCAACAATTATTTTAATATTTAGAAAAATAAATCCCTTAAAAAACCATTTCCAGCAAATATATGACTAATGGTCCTAATAAGACGATAAATATCGCAGGGAAAATAAATAACATCATTGGAAAGATCATTTTAACAGGCGCTTTCATTGCTTGCTCTCGTGCTAATTGCGTCCGTTGCTCACGAATTCTTTCTGTCAATGTACGAAGCACTTTGGACATACCGACTCCAAGCATATCCGCCTGAATAAGGGAAGTAATAATGCTCTGGAATCGAGGTACCGGAACACGATTTCGTAAGTCAGAAAATGCTTCTCTTCTTGACTTTCCTAGCTTCATATCTTCAATCGTATCCATAAACTCCTCTGACAAAGGACCTCTTGTTTGTCTGCATACCTTTAGTAATGCCGAATCTAAACTCATTCCCGCTTCAATTGATAAATTAACCATATCAAAGAAATCTGGCATTGACTTTTCAATTATTAATCGCCTTTTTTTCGTTCGGTTGCTTATATAAAAAGAAAGAAAGTACATTCCTAGAAGTGCCATTATACCTGCTAAAAAAAGGTTAGACAGCGGACTTTCGCTTATACTGCTTATCATTGCAAACACAGTAATAAAGAATAAAAGCCCAATAATAGATTGCATAAGACGAAATTCAACCGGTGTTAACTTAAACGGATACCCTGCCTCACGCAACCTCCGTTCCAGATCATTTTTTTTGTTTTGTGGTAGTCTTTTATCAATGAATACCTTTAATTTATTGCTTAGTGTGATAATACTTTTAAAATGCGTTCGTTTTGTAACTTCTTCGCGTTTTTTTTGTATGCTTCCTTCCGGTGAAAGGTGCTCGGTAATTCTTCTTGAAATTACCAATTGCTTACGATACACCTTTGTTAAAGCCCCTGCAAACAGAAAAGTGAAAAAAGTCATCGTTATCAAAAAAAGCAAGATCATTAGCATTGTTTACACCTCGATATGCACAATTTTCTTAATAAATAGCCAGCCAAGAATAATATTAATTACCCCAATAATAACCATCCCCCAGCCAAGTGGATGTGAGAATAGCATAAAAAAATACTCTGGATTGACAAACCGAATATAGACGGCTAATAATATCGGTAAAAGTGTTACAACGATGGATGACATTTTTCCTTGTGCAGTCAATGCTTGTACTTCATCTTTAACGCGCCCACGATCAATGATGGTCTCTTGCATCGTTTCCAGCAAATACGTTAAATTCCCTCCACTTGAACGTTGAATAAGAATCGTATTAAGCACGATTTCCAACTCTTTATCGGGCAGCCGTTTTATTAAATTTGCAAAGGCATCTTCCACATTAACCCCGTAATTAATTTCCTTTAATGCATTTGCAAACTCAGGCCCAAGTGGTGCATCAACCTCATCTGCAACCATCTTCATCGTTTGCATAAAACTAAATCCTGCCCGTAGCGCATTAGCCATTGTGCCAAGTACGTCTCCTAGTTGCTCCGAGCATCGTTGGAGCCGTTTTTTCCTTCTCTTTTTTACATAGACAACCGGTAATTGAAAACCAATTACACCTAGTAATATAATAAGTACAAAGTGAAACGCATAAAAGTAACCAATTAGCATACATATCATTGTTGTCATTATTCGGCCAATAAACAGCTCTCCTGCAGATAGTTGTACACCTGATTGTGTTAAAATCGGCTCATATTTGGAAAGGTTAATTCCCTTTTCAATCGCATACCCTACCCTTGTCACAAACGGTGTCTTTTCTTTCGCTTTACTATTCTTCTTTTGAGGAGCCGAGTCCCCTGGCTCGAGCATTCCATATTTCTTTAGTCTACTTCTGTATTTCTGCTTACGTACCATCCGTGTCGCTGTATATTTAATTAGTAACGTCGTCCCAATAAATGAAATTAAAATAATAATCAGGGAATAATATTCCATTACCATTCCCCCCCAAACATATCTTCTATATGAAAACCGGCATTTTTAAATTGCTCAATACAATGTGGCTGGACGCCAGTTGTAACAAAGTTACTATTCTCAGAGGAATTGTTAGGTGAGGGCTGATAGATAAATACATCCTGAAGAACGATTGTGTCCCCTTCTAAACCTAAGACTTCTGTTATACGGGTGACTTTTCTTGTTCCATCTCGCATTCGTTCTTGTTGTACAATTAAATCCAGTGCACTCGCTATTTGTTCTCGAATGGCTCGGACAGGCAAATCAAACCCAGCCATTAAAACCATTGTCTCTAGACGAGCCAATAAATCTCTAGGCGAATTTGCATGCCCGGTACCCAAGCTTCCTTCATGCCCGGTATTCATTGCCTGCAGCATATCCAATGCCTCTGCACCCCGCACCTCACCTACAATAATACGATCTGGTCGCATACGTAATGAGTTAACGATTAAATCCCTTATCGTTATTTGCCCTTCTCCTTCAATGTTAGGCGGACGTGACTCCAATGAAACAACATGCTCTTGCGTAAGCTGCAGCTCAGCAGCGTCTTCAATGGTAACGATCCGTTCATCCGATGGGATAAATGAAGACATCACATTCAATGTACTCGTCTTCCCAGATCCTGTTCCTCCACTAATAAAGACATTTAACCTTGAAACGACGGAAGCTTTTAAAAAGGCGGCCATATTTTCATTTAGTGTACCAAATCGTACCAAATCATGAATCGTAAAAGGATCTTTAGCAAACTTTCGGATAGTTAACGTCGGACCATTTAAAGCAAGCGGTGGAATAATCGCATTCACCCGGGACCCATCCGGTAGCCTTGCATCTACCATTGGCACACTTTCATCAATTCTCCTACCTAGTGGCGCAACGATTTTTTCAATAATACGCAATACATGCAAATTATCACGAAATTGAACATTCGTTTTTTCAATTTTACCTGAGATTTCAACAAAAATGTCCTTTGGCCCATTCACCATTACCTCTGAAATCTGAGAATCTGCTAACAGAGGTGAAATTGGTCCATAGCCTGTTAATTCATGCGAAGTATCCTTCAATAACTGTTCTTTTTCCTCATAAGAAAGATGACTTCCTTCCTTTTCAAAAAACACATTACATAGATTATTAATAAGTGGTTCAATGTCCTGGCCTTGGTTAGCAGGTTTTTTAAGCTCATCCACAAGATAAGCGTGTAGTTGTCTCTCCAAATCTTCTAATTCCTCTTCTTTATTCATTAAGGAATCTGGTGGCTTGCTTTCTATTTGTTCTACAATCGGCTTTGTTCCTTGCTCTTCTTTACCAAGTCTTGATAATAAAGACATTTATGCATGCCCCCTTGCTTGAACAACTTGCTTCTTCTTTTTTCTATTTCGGTCTACTTCGACACCAACTATAGAAGATGCCAAGCGAAACAGTTGCTTCGCTGGCGCAGATCGTGGGTTAGAAAAGCAGATGGGATTTCCTTCATTTATTGCTGCACTCATCCCTTTTTCATTTAAAGGTAAGCTTGCAAAAACCTTTCGCCCACAAACTTTCTCAACGGTTTCAAGCGTTATTCCTTTAACCTTTGCTTCTTTATTCACAATCACTTTAACTTTTGCTGATAGCTTTAATGAACTGATCGTTTCGAGTAGTAGCTTGCTATTTTTCAACGCTGGCAGCTCGGGAGAAGTCGTTAATAAAATGTCATCGGAATTTTCTAGTGCAACAATGGTATTTTCATTAAAGTGTGAAGATGTATCAATAATAATAATGTCAAACTGTTCTCTCATTAAACGAATAGCTCTGCGCACATCGTCTCCTGTAATTACTTCTGCAAACTCCGGTCGATGTGGTGCTGACAAAAAATGCACACCACTTTTATATAAAGTTAAAAACCGATCGATTTGAACCCCGCTTTTATCCTCTTTAACCCAGTCGTAAATACTTTTCTTAGCGCTTACATCACAAAATAATGCAACATCACCAAACTGTAAATCTAAGTCTAGAATAGCTACTTTCGACATCTTCTTGCTAAATGCTATTGCAAGATTAACGGCTAAAGTTGTTTTCCCAACGCCGCCTTTTGTACTCGTAATCGTAATGACCCGTGATGCCTTTGTTTTTTTTGGTTTTTGGGCGGCTTTATGTGTTTGTAGTTCTTCTTTTTTTTCTATTGCCGCATCTATATCTCTTTTTATTTTCGAAGTAGAATCGGTTAAAAAGACAACATCGCTTGCTCCAGCTCGCAGTGTTTGCCTCATGTCTATATCTTTCTCGGCATTAAAAGCTAACAATACGCTCAAATGGGGAAAATAATATACAAGCTGTTCGCATAAATGATATACGTTATAGGAAGGGGAGTCAGGTAAAATAACAAATGAATGTGCCTCTGCCTTTAGACGATCAAGTAGCATCGTTTCATTCGTAGCCCAATCCACTGCATATGCTTGAAAGTCTAATGATTGTTCAAGCTTTGTTTTGAATTCTTGCGTCTCAGCCATCACACATAATTTCCTCACTATTTAAACACCCCTTCGTGTAACTCGTCCTCATGAACATGTGTCCGATCTTTTTCTAACTGTTTATCCCCTTCTGTTCGAAGCATTAAATACAGGTCATATTTAGAGGCAAATCCAAGCATTAAGCCTTGGTTCGGTGTCACTTCTATTGTTACCATTTGGTATCGTTTCATCGTTTCTTCATCATCGGCAGCATGGCCAACGGCTAACACCTTCACATTTTGTACGAGAAGGGTTGCAGAATCATGATGCGTTTCTTTTTGTTCCTCTGGAACGACCATAACCGTAACAATATCAACATATGCTCCTGGTGTAATAAAACCCGCTATCCCTTGGGCGTCTGTTACCTCAATTGTCATTGCCCGCCTTCCTTCTGCAGCAGGAATTATTTCATTTTTCCACGGCTCATGTTCATCATTATCTAAAGCTTCGTCATCTTCACTTACATCTGTATCCTCTAAATCATCTTCGGCTACTGCCACTGTCGCATCGACGGGTTCGGTTGACTGCATTTTCGCCTCATTTAGAACAACATACATTAGTCCCGCAGCGATAACACCGAACAACAAAGCAATAATCCAAATTTTTTTTCCATTCATTCAAGCCACCTGCTTCATCTCTTTTAGCTTAATTTGTTAATTTCACCCCATAAATCCCATAATCTGGTCCCGGCTCAAAATCTCCATCTGTCACAATTTCGATAAACTTCCCCTTTATTTCTTTATCTTTCACAGATTCAATCCAAAAAGCAGCAAAACCAATAATTGTTGCCGATGACCTACCATTTTTAAATTCTTCAACGACTGGAATGATAACAACTCTTTTACACGTTTTATCTGCAGTATGATAATCGGAGCAATACGGTCTGTTTGCAGTATCATCTGCTTCCCGATCATTAAACGCAGATCTAACCTTTCCCCACTGCACACCTGGCTCTGTATCGACATTTCCAAGCTGTTGCTCCAATCCTGTTTTAATACCGTTCTCTAAATCAGCTGCCCCTCTACCACCAATCGCAAGATAACCATAGTTTCCGCTATCCCCTTTACCAGGCGTTTCATTTAACTTATATGTTGCACCTTTTGCAAAATCCTTTTTTTCTATTCCGATAGGTATAATTTCATTTCCTCTTAGTAAGCCACTGGCGATTTCTGCCCGTGCATCTGCTCCAACATCAGCAGAATTAAATCCAATTAGCTTCGCAAATGTTAATTCTTTACGAACCGTCTGACTCACCTCAATATATTTTTCTCCGGCTCGTACATCACTTAGCGGTATCGTGTACCCATTTTTGGCGGCTAAATTAGTTGCAACTTGCTTCGATTCATTTACAGATATAGTTAGCCTTTGTGCTCCTCCAAGTACTGCAGCATCTAACGCCTTTTGTAGCTTACTTTTTTCAAAGTATAAGCTGCCGGCATCCACGACAATTGCGGTAAATCCAATGATCATAAACATACTAAAAGCAACGAGTATCATCGTAGAACCAGCCTGTTCTTTATGAGCCCTTAGCATAAACTGAAATATAATTTTCATCATTCTACCCTCATTACCGTTTTGTTTTCCAGATTAAACGAACCGATAAATTGGCCGATAATTGGCGTTAAAAAATCAATAGGATATACAAGAGTAATCGTGACATCTGTTCCACTTTCACGATTACCTTTTCCTGCAGGTGCGATCGATATGCTGACATTATCTTCTTTAAGGCTACTCGTAGCATCTCTTATTTTTCCCGTAATGACATGATCCTCTGTCCCAATTGCTGCTGCCCGTGCCCCTTCTCTACCTGCATGATCTAACGTTAAAGAAGCATGAAATACCCTACCAAAATCTGTAATACCGAATAATAATAGTAGCAATATTGGTAATATAAGTGCTGTTTCTACAATTGCTTGTCCTTTTTGAGATCTCATATGTAAATCTCCAATATGTACGTACACAATGCACCAATAGCAATTGGAATTGCATACGGTATCGATATTAGTTGCGTTGCGCGCTTCGTTATCGTTAACGAGCCTTTCGCGCTTTTCAAAAATAAACAAGAAAGAAAAATTGATTTTATTGTTAAGCGAAACTGTTTCCTTTTTAGCAAAATAATAAAAGCAATAATGCCACCAACCGCTGCGCCATATAGGCCAGCATACAGAACAAATAGCATTCCTTTCCAAGCACCGATTGCAGCGAGCAATTTCACGTCGCCAGCACCGATTCCTCCCATGGCGTAAGGTATTATTAGCAGCGCAAACCCAACGAGAAACCCTTTACCACTGAATAAAAAACCGTCTAAGCCTGCGGTGAAAGCATGGTATATAAAAGCAAGCAGACTAGCAGGTAAGGTAACAGCATTCAATATTTTACGTTCACGCAAATCCGTAACGATGCAGATTATAAGCATGATGATAACTATCGCATTCACCATCGCTTTCATCTCCTTTCCAAGTGAAGAGAAGCCCTGCCAAGGCAGGGCATGCAATAATTAAAGCGCATCTACAACAGTTTGGAATAAGGCTACTAGCTTAGGTCCAATTAATGCTATGACAGCAATGGCTGCAATCGAAATCAAACCTATCAATAACCCATACTCCGTCATCGCCTGTCCATCTTCCTCTTTAAAAAAATTCGTTACAAAATTCATTTTAATTCCTCCCTTTTTGTTCGTTCGATATACTGAACTTAAACGGATTATATAGCGTAAATACTTTTTTGAAAAATCTCAAAATTGGGCATTTTTTAAATAAAAATCAGGTTTTTCTTCCATTTACTCCTGTTTTCTAGTTATTTTGTACTATTTCATTTTTTATATCGAATGAATTGTTTTGTATAATGAACAAAAGATGTGGAGGTGTTGTTCTTGAAAGCGCATGATGTAAAAGCTATTTTGAATATTATCTATGCGGATAGCGCTTGGAAACGAATGAAGGGCTTAATGTTTTATAAGCAACCGATTTCAAAAATAGGTTTATATATCGTTCCTTGTAACTCAATACATATGTTTTTTATGAGATTCCCAATTGATGTTGTTTTTACCGATCGATCAAATCGTGTTGTTAAAGTAGTGCGTGCGTTAAAACCTTGGAAAGTTATTTTTCCTGTTAAAGATGCGTATGCTGTATTAGAACTTCCTACTGGTACGATTGCAAAAGAAGGAATACGAAAGGGCGATTATATCGTAATATAAAAATTCGACAAAGCGTTCAAATTCGATGTCGAATCGATGTCGAGCGCTTTGTCGATTTTTATTGTAAATCCACCTATTTTATAAGCAATTTTCGGCAATAATTTCGAGTTTCTTCCTATATAATATACAAACGAAACAAAACAAAGAATAATGGCGCAATAATTGAGACGTAGACTGCACTTACGATCATCGTTATTGTGCTAATTGAGCCTTCTAGCTCACTGCTTTCCATAGCCTTTGCAGTCCCTATGGCGTGAGATGCACTTCCAAGTCCTACACCCCGCCCAATTTTGCTCTCTATGCGAAACAAACGAAATATATAAGCGCTTAGCATTGTACCTCCAATACCAGCTATCATAACAAACACCGCTGCAAGCGTTGTAATCCCTCCAGCTGCATGGGCAATATCCATTGCAACAGGCGTTGTGACCGACTTCGGGGTTAACGAAACAATAATTTCATCTTCAAATCCAGCCCACTTTACGAGCAAAATTCCAGACGAGACTCCAGCTATTGCGCCTATCAAAGATCCGAGCAAAAGAGGAATTGCTAATTTTTTTAATATTTGACGTTGTATATATAGCGGATACGCTAACGATACTACAGCAGGACCGAGCAATTGATTAATCCATTCCCCACCAATCATGTACGTCTCATACGACATATTAAAAATATATAATAGGAAAATAAGTATAAACGTTGATACAGCAACAGGTAATAGCAACGGATGCGCATACCTTTTATACAGCCAATTTGCGAAATTAAAAACAATAATTGTAACAAAAATGATGCCTGCTGCACTAATTAAGTGAACCATCGGTGCTCCTCTTTAGCTAGCCATTGACTTGATAAGCTAGAAGCTGTCATAACAAAAATTGTACTTATGAACACAATGATAACCAACATTATTCCTTTCCCGCTAAATAAATGGAAGTAATTCATCATTCCTACGGTAGCTGGGATAAAGAAAAAAGCGAGATTGTTCATCATAAACGTTGCACCCTCTTGAATCCAACTTACTCGTATTCCTTTCGTTAATAATAGAAGAAATAAGATGATCATTCCGATTACGCTGCCTGGAACAACTAGATGAAACGTAAACTGGATCCAATTTCCTAGTAAATAAATAAAATAAAATAAACATACGTGTATACTTATTTTAAATATGCTTTCGATACATACCCCTTCTTTCTAAGCCGGAGTGCACTAATTGTAGCGAACGACGTGTATCCGTCTTTCAATCTATTGGAAAGCGGACTTCTGTGGCCATAGCTGTTTAACGTATAATATTGTCAGCAATCTTTGTTTCCGCATCAATCGAGTGGATACATTATTAGACATTGTACTTCTAGTAGCGTACCAATCACTTTGGAATTTGCGTCGAAATTTCGTTTACACAACAGACATAAAACGACACTTACTCATAATTACTACTTGCTTTTCATCTAATTTTACCACCAATTATTGTCATATCTACATCGATATTCAATAGCTCATCTATTTCATTACGTGCAAATGGGTTTGTTGAATAAACGGTCATATCTGCCAGCTTACCTCTTGTAATGGTGCCTTTTATTCGTTCCTCATTCGTTGGATAGGCGCCCATTACAGTAAAAAGCCGAAATGCTTCCTCCAATGTTAGCTTTTGTTCAGGATTATATCCATTATATACTTCCCCTGGTTTCCTTCGGGTCACAGCTGCATGAATGCCTAGCAATGGATTAATCGGTTCAATCGGAGCATCAGACCCACCAGCAGCAAGTACTCCTAATTGCATATACGTTTTCCACGGATACACCCATTGGATCCGCTCTTTTCCAAGCCTTTCTTCAACCCAAGGAAAATCGCTCACTAGAAAGCGAGGCTGAATGTCTGCAATTCGAGATGGATGAACAAGTCTCTTAATTAGATCTTTTCTTACTACCGACGTATGAATAAGTCGATCACGATACGCAGCTGCTGGAAATTCATCCAACACATCTAATGTGTTCTCAAGTGCTTGATCTCCAATAACATGTACCGCAACCGGCATCGCCAGTGCACGTGCGCTTCGAACGTGTTCATACAGCATTTCTTGATCAAACATTGGCGATCCATATTCATTCGGTGCATCTGCATAAGGCTCGGACATAAATGCCGTGCGTCTGCCTAGTGCACCGTCCGCAAATATTTTTACTGCACCTATTTGTAATGTTTCGTTACCGAAGCCTGCATACATACCACTTTCTTTTAATTGCGGTAAATACTCATGATCGATTAATAAATTACAGCGGAGCCCGAGTTCTTCGTGATTTAATAACTCATCATACAGGCGATATGTTTGATCGAGTCCCCCCAAATATTTAGGATCGTTTGTATGCACACTCGTTATGCCTTTCTGAAGTGCTAGTTGCATCGCTTTTCTTAACGCCTGCTTTAATTCTTCATATGTATAATTAGGAATTTGCGCTGTAACAAGATCGGACGCCGTTTCCAGTAAAAGTCCGGTTGGTCGCTTTGTTTGTTCGTCAACAACTATTTTTCCACCTTCTGGAACAGTCATAGATTTAGTATATCCGATCTTCTCCAATGCTTTTGAATTAACTAAAGATGCATGCTCACACACTCGTGTAATAAATAACGGATGATGCGGTGCTACGCGATCTAATTCTTCTATTGAAGGTAAGGTACCGTCCGTATATATGTTTTCATCCCAGCCTCTACCAATAAGCCAGGCATCCTTTTTTAAAGTTGTTGCATAGTCGCGAATCATTTCTAACGTTTCGTTCTTAGTAGTGACACCTGATAAATCAAGATTTAACAAACTTATAGCGACTTTGGAAAGATGGAGGTGACTATCTACGAGCCCTGGAGTCACAGCTCTACCTTCCAAATCTATCACTTTACTCTCTGTTCTTCCCCATTGCAACAGCATCTCATCCGCTGTACCTACGTCTATAAATCTGCCATTGTCTACAACTACTGCTTCTACAATCGGCTTCGATGCGTCAAATGTATAAAAAGTACCATTCGTGTAGATTGTTTTCATGCAAATCTCTCCGTATCTTTTCTAATTGTATCCGTTTTCAAATGGAAATGTAGTTTGTAAAAAATAAAAGGTCGACGCAAGCGTGTGAATAGGAGAGGAACCATTGGATTGGACGTATGTGTAAATGCGCCGAGTCACTGGCGACAGTGAGCGAAGCTATTACACATACTTGTAACCCAAGACAAGTGTTTTATTAGTGACCGTGCAATCCACTGCTTTGCTAATACGAAACAAGCAAGCATTGGGAAGCACCCAAGCCTCTAATGCCAACGCAGCGATTGAATCGTCTCTTGACTAGGACTACTCATGTTAATAGGTGGTGGGTTCATAGAAGACCTCCTGCCACAAGAAAAACTTTCTAGCCTTTTTGTAATAATGGTTCCATTTGATGAAAGTAACCTTATAGATTACTATCAACAAAAATAGTTAAAACTTGCGCACCTTTATTATCTACAGGAACAAACAAATGTGGCTTTTCGCCTTTAAAATAAGCCGTATCTCCTTTTTCCATAAAATGCTTTTTCCCATCGTACATTAAATGAATAGAACCTTCCAATATGTAAATAAACTCTTCCTCTGAATGCGTGTATGGTTCGTAGCGAAAATTTTCGTCCTTTGGTGTTACGTGAACAATTGTCGGCTCTACATTTGAATAGTCTGGGCTCGCCAATAATTCATACGAATAACCCATGCCCTCGTCTCCCATACGATGCATACGATTTACTTGAGACAACAATACGAGGTCTGTTTCCGGGTGGTCATCAAGCACCCACGATAAAGAGACTTCCAGCGCTTCACTAATTTTTGATAATGTTGCAACCGCAGATGCCGTTTGTCCATTTTCTATTTTTGATAACAAGCTTTTAGAGATACCGCATTCGTCTGCAATTTGTTGCTGTGTTTTTTTCATTCGCAGTCTCGCTTGTTTTACTTTTTTCCCAATGTGATCGATATTAATGAAAATTGCCTCCTTCCACCAACCATTCCTGCATTACTTACTATTTATTATAATTTGCTCAACCGTCATGAGTAGAGGTGCTTTTATCATAGATGAGCACTTAAATTTCGTCAAGATGCGCATTTTCGAACAAATGCAGAAGCCCTTAAGAGACAGCTGTATTTCGCATATATATACTTAAATTATCATACTTTTATACGTTTTCAATGATACCAACGGCGTTACAGCATGATGCTGTGTCACAAATAATATTCGCTAGCCTAACATGTGCCCCCATTGTTAATTTCCATATAAATTATATTACAAACAGATGTATTATTTATATACCCGCTACAAAAATGAAACCATTCTAAAACACAATAACCATTCGAACAGTAGCATTTCTTAAACAATAAGAAAGCGATGGGAAGCCCATCGCACATTATACGGTTGTTTATATTTTATTTTTTAATTGATTGGCAAAGCATTCAAGTTATTACACAATTCCTGTCAACCACACTGTCTGTTATTAACACACTTGCCGTTCTCTTTTTTGTTACGTCAATACACCGAGCAACCAAGGCGCAGCATATAGAACCATAAATAAGACACCATAATTGACGCCATTTTTATGGAGCAAACCAGAAACGAGCGCAATTAAAATGGTTCCGAAAATGTTAATCCAACCAGCATCCATAAATGCGAGCATTACGACTAGTCCTGCAAATAATCCGATAAGCGCTTCATGTGGAATCCATTTAAACACGAACAAACAAATTTTACTTGCATATTTGATCGTTATGTAAAAAGTAATTAATAGTGCGATAATTGCACCGATAATCGTTACCGTCATAATTTCACCCATTGATAACAAGTGGTGTATATTATTTTCAGGTGTAAAGACTGGAGGTGCGTTAAATAACCCAGCAGCTGGGCCAATCGCCATAGGTGACAACGGCAGACCGATCGCAATTAACGGTACGAGCGTTCCTGATATATAGGAAGCATTCGTTAATCCGTCCATTGTTGAAATTGCCCGAGAGGCTCGCTTAACTGGGTCTTTAATATGACGTGTCAAAAACTCACCTAAAAATACAGTCATGCCTACAGGAGACAAGAAAAAGGTAACAGAACCTAAAAAGCTCCCCAACGCAGAGGTAGATACCTCTTCTTTTGTCAATATTTTAAACGGGTTCGGAAATCCCTTTTCTGTCTTTGACGTTTTAAAAGTTATTTCCTTATTTCCGAGCTGTGGTAACTTCTTTCGGGTTTCTTTATTTAATAATTCAAATAAGGTAAACGCAATAGGACCGATCGTTATACCTAGAAAAAAAGAAACAAATACGTTTGAATCTGCTGGAATAACTTCAAGTCCCCAGTATAAATGGCGTAACCCTTGAATAAGCAATGCAAACGGAATAATTACCGATAATGCCAAAATTTTGTTCTTTGCCATTAAAGCAAGAAAGATCGCCCCGAAAAAAAAGATCAAACCAGCATACGCACTTATTTTATCTGCATACGGCAATATAATATATGCAATGAGCAAGCTTGCAGGAATTGATACAAGTGTGCCAATGACTGACCCAGATGTCATCTTTTTAATACTAACATCTGGCATACCATGTGCTTTTAAAACCATCGCATGTTCAACCATAGGGGCTGCCATGACCCCGCCGGGAATTCCAGCAACCGCTACAGGGATAGAATCGGTTAGTTTTTTGGCGATAATCGCTGAAATGAAAAACGCTAATATTACATAAGGGGATAATCCTAATAAAGCAAGTGCGATCGTGACTGGTGCAAGCACCGCAGTTTCATCGGTCCCCGGCGCAATTCCGATCAGTGTATACAATACAGCACCACTGATGCTTGCTATTATTACTTGTATAATGATAATCGTATCCACAGATTATTCCTCCCCCTTTTCTTTAACGATGTTCCGCTTCGGCTTTATAATTATACTACTTGAAATAAATCCGATAACCCCACCAATAAGTCCAAAAATCAGTGGCTGTGGTGCTTCACCAGGTGCAATTAAGTACCCACCGAGTGAGAAGACAATACATAAGAGCATGGAAAACAGTAAATCTCTTGTTTTAACATGGTCGCCCCATACTTCAACATAGTCTTTTTTGTCCAATCGTCATCACTCCTACTCTAATTTGTGTCTTACTTTTTTATGTATTCATCAGGATTGCATAACTCATTATTTATTGTACTTGTACTTGCGATAAATTTCCTCTATTATTTCATAAATTTCATTTAGTGAACTATTTTATTCTGAATCTTCACTTGCGATTATGTTTTTTAAAATTGTTCAATTAATACTTTAAAGATTGAACAATTGCTTGCATAGCATCGTATCGAACAGTACCTTTTTCCAGTGCAATACGTACTGCTTCTTCAATTTGGTTTCCTTTTGCACCGACCATGACGGCCATATTTTTCGCATGAAGCTTCATATGTCCTCGCTGAATACCTTCATCTACTAACGCGCGCATTGCTGCAAAGTTTTGCGCTAATCCGACCGATGCGATAATTCCTGCGAGTTCTTCGGCAGAAGTCGTCTGTAGGATTTTCATAGCTGTTTTAGCAATTGGGTGTGCTTGAGTAGTCCCCCCGATAATCCCTACAGCCATTGGTACAGCAATGGTTCCTGTAATTGTACCATTGCTCTCTATTTCCCAATGTGTTAATGACTGATAACCGCCTCGTTTAGCCGCATAAGCGTGGGCACCCGCTTCAATCGCTCGTGTATCATTACCAGTTGCAAGCACGACCGCTGTTATGCCATTCATTATCCCTTTGTTATGTGTTGCAGCTCTATACGGGTCTGCAAGTGCCATTTCATATGCTTGAATAAATTTATTCGTTCGCTTTCTGTCTCCTTTAAATGGGTCTTGAAAGCTTGCACGCGCTCGAACAATTCGTTGATCCGCTAAATTAGACAAAATACGTAATACGGCCTCGCCACCTGTCATTTTTTCTATCCTTAATGCAGCAGCTTCTGCCATTGTATTTACTGCATTCGCACCCATGGCATCCATTGTATTAATGAGTAAGTGAATAACGACAGTTGCTTTTCCATTGGCCTCGATTACATGCGCCTCTAAATTTTCCGCACCGCCACCTAAAGCTACAAGCGTTGGATCCTGTTCATTACATATGTGTAAAATTTCCTCCTTGTTTTCATAAATCTTTGCCACTGCTTGATACGGTTGTGCTACATTAACGATATGAATTTGACCTCTCATTATTGAACCGGTGTAAGAGGTTGTAAAACCACCTAAGTCATACGCTAATTTGGCTGCATTACTAGCAGCTGCGATCACAGACGGCTCTTCCGTAGCCATCGGTACAATTACGTCTTTCCCATTTACTTTAAAGTTAACAGCAGCTCCTAACGGGATCGGAAAGACTCCAATTGCATTTTCTACCATTTGATTAGCCTGTTCAAGCTGCAATCCATTGCATTCGGTTAGTGTTTTTTTTTCAATTTCTGTTAACTTTACACTTTCTCCTATTTTATCAATTCGCTCATTCGGCGAGAGCTTATAAAATCCTGGTATTCTCGATGTCATCATGCTTTTCCTCCCTGGTTATAATCGTTTATAAAAAGAATGTGCCTTCAAAGTGCGGCAATAACTTGTATGGACTTCATACGTTCAACTGTGGATATTGTTACAGGATACAATTGCTCGTCTCCTGTTTTTGATCGATTCGTTTTTGTAGCAACGTATTAAGTTATTTAAAACGCATTTCATATCTTTTCTGTAGTCGGTTACCGGGTAGTCGACTTGGTTTTTTACGTATTAATGCCTCGTAACTATCGATACATATCACTTTTTTAAAGGTGTCTCAATAATTCATTTGCTTTTAAAGTATAAACAAAACCATTATTTTCCCTTACGTTATTATTGCCAGCAAGAGAAAATAATGGTTCTTTACTATTTACATTTATACGACTATATATTCGTTTATCCTTGTGCTGCAGCATACATGAGCGATTTACTCGGGAGCTGTTTCCCTAATTTCTTTTGAATATAAAAACCTGCTTCTTTTACTTTCTTTTCATCGATTCCTGTTTTAACTCCCATACCATGAAGTAAATACAACACATCATTTGTTGCTACATTCCCTGCCGCTCCAGGTGCGTACGGACAACCTCCTAATCCTCCTACAGAGCTATCAAAGCGTGTAATCCCATATTCCATCGACGTCATTATATTGGCGATCGCCATCCCTCGTGTATCATGGAAATGCATAATCATCTTTTCCTGAGGGTAGTATTTTAATAGCACTTCTAATAAGTTCTCGACTTGTGACGGTACTGCAGTTCCAATCGTATCTCCTAATGATAAGTCATCAACACCTAGGGAATAAAGCTTCTCACAAATTCGTAATACTTGAGTTGGAGTGACTTTTCCTTCAAAAGGGCAGTCAAAAACGGTAGAAATATATCCGGTAACATGCTTCCCAGCTGATTTTGCCTCATCTATTACTTCCTTCAAAATGGAATACGTATCGGCAATCGATTTGTTTATATTACCTTTATTGTGTGAATCACTTGCCGACATAAAGATAGAAGCACCATCAATTCCAGCCTCCAGCGCATGCTCAAGCCCTTTCATATTTGGAACCAAGGCAGAATAGCGTACATTCGGATTCCGCTTAATTCTCTTACCTACTTCACGCGCATCGGATAATGCGGGTATCCACTTCGGATGAACAAACGAAGAATATTCAATTTCCGACACTCCTGAATCGGATAGCATATTAATCCAAGCAACCTTATCATGTGTATGCACCCAATTCTGTTCGTTTTGCAATCCGTCACGCGGACCGACCTCTTTAATTCGTACTTCCGTTGGCCATTGTCTCATTCCCTACCCCTCCTTTTCCTGTACATACGATTAAATGACTTGAGTTTTTTCAACTAATAATGCGAGCATTATTCGTAACGAGCGATCACACTTGCGCCATGGAGATGAAGGCGCTTCCATATACATTTTATAAAAAGTATGCTGCTTAATCTACTTATATTCATCTTTGTTTCTTTTTATTCAACATTGTTGAATATAATATATTACAAATATTGTAATAAGTCAAACGATATATCTACTAATAATATATTATATGTAGCAACTACTCTTTGATTGACGGAGTTCTCCGTAAAAATGTGCCGCTTTTTATCATTAGACACGAAAGCTTGCAGGAAAAAAGGGATTATAAGCAGAGAGGTATGTCTTTTTGGCAAAAAAGCGAACGACGCCTATTTATATAGACGTCGTTCGTTTTTTTGGTACTTATAAAATTAGTTGTAGCTTGCAATTGATAGTGCACCTTATACTTACAGCAATTTTTATATACGCATGTGGGCAATTGGCGCACAATTGCGAGTAGGCGGGCAATTCGCGAGCGCGAGACGCTACTTTGCGAGCGCGAGACACCACTTGGCGAGCGCTGGACGACACTTTGCGAGCGCGGAACGGCACTTCGCGAGCGCGGGAACGCACTTTGCGAGCGCGGGAACGCACTTTGCGAGCGCGAGAACGCACTTTGCGAGCGCGAGAACGCACTTTGCGAGCGCGGGACGACACTTTGCGAGCGCGGGAACGCACTTTGCGAGCGCGAGAACGCACTTTGCGAGCGCGGGACCGCACTTTGCGAGCGCGGGACCGCACTTTGCGAGCGCGAGACGACACTTCGTGAGCGCGGGAACGCACTTTGCGAGCGCGGGAACGCACTTTGCGAGCGTGGGACACCACTTTGCGAGCGTGGAACACCACTTGGCGAGCGTGGAACACCACTTCGTGAGCGCGGAACGCTTGAATCGGATTTACACCATTACTTTACAAATATCGTTTGTAAATTCAACAGGGTCACCTACTGGCAGACCTTCGATTAATAGCGCTTGGTTGTACAATAAACTTGTGTATAGTTTTACTTTATCCTTGTCCGTATCATATGCTTTTTTCAGTGATTCAAATACTTCATGATCTACGTTAATTTCGAGTATTTTATCTGCTTGTACGTTTGGGTTGTCCGGCATTTGCTGTAGAATTTTTTCCATTTCAATGGACACTTCCCCATCTGCAGAAAGGCAAACTGGATGTGAGCGTAATCGCTTAGAAGCTCGTACATCTTTTACTTTGTCCTTTAGCAAATCCTTCATATAGTCAAACAACTCTTTGTTCTCTGTTGCTTCTTTTTTCTCCGTTTCTTTATCCTCAGCGTCATCAATTCCTAGGTCGCCGCTTGAAACGGAGCGGAATTCCTTTTCTTTGTATTCATTCAACATGCGGATGGCAAATTCATCCACATCATCTGTAAAATACAAAATTTCATACCCTTTATCAGCAACTAATTCGGTTTGTGGTAGCTTATCCAATCGCTCTACGGAGTCACCTGCAGCGTAGTAAATATATTTTTGATCCTCTGGCATCCGTTCAACGTACTCGTCAAGCGTGACAAGCTTTTTCTCTGTGGAAGAATAGAACATGAGCAAGTCTTGTAATGTTTTTTTATTTGCTCCAAAATCACTATATACTCCGTACTTTAACTGACGTCCAAATGTATCGTAAAACTTTTCATATTTTTCTCTCTCGTTTTTCAGCATGCTTTTCAATTCTGTTTTTACTTTACGTGTTATATTTTTTTCAATCAGCTTTAGTTGACGATCGTGTTGTAGCATTTCCCTGGAAATATTCAACGATAAATCCTCAGAATCGACAAGACCTTTTACAAAACTGAAATAATCCGGGAGTAGCTCGGCGCATTTATTCATAATGAGCACACCACTTGAATACAATTCTAGTCCTTTTTCGTATTCCTTAGAGTAATAGTCAAAGGGCATTGTTTCTGGAATATATAAAATCGCATGATAACGAATTGTACCATCTACACTTGTATGAATGTGTTTTAGTGGCTTGTCAAAACCATAGTGCTTTTCTTTATAGAAGTTCTCATAATCTTCATCTGTTAGCTCACTCTTGTTTTTGCGCCAAATTGGAACCATGCTGTTAATTGTTTCTTCTTCTACATAGTCAACGTACTCTTCTTCATTATCCTCCTTTGGTTTGCTTTTCGTAATATCCATTTTAATTGGATAGCGTATAAAGTCGGAATACTTTTTAATAACCTCTTGTAGGCGATATTCCTCTAAAAACTCTTCGTACTTTTCATCCTCGGTATCCTCTTTCATCTGGAGAACAATTTCCGTACCTACCTCTTGTTTATCACTTTGTATAATCGTATAGCCATCCGCACCTTCTGATTCCCACGTATACGCTTCATCGCTTCCAAGTGCACGGCTCGTTACTGTTACTACGTCAGCCACCATGAACGCGGCATAAAATCCAACACCAAATTGACCAATTATGTCATGGCCGTCTTCAATTTCATTTTCCTTTTTAAATGCGAGGGAACCACTTTGTGCAATTGTTCCGAGGTTATTTTCCAACTCCTCTTTCGTCATCCCAATTCCTGTATCAGAAATTGTTAACGTACGTTTTTCCTTGTCTGCATCTATTTTTATGTAGTAATCCCCTTGATTAAACGTTAACGAATCATCTGTAAGAGCTTTATAATAAATTTTATCGATAGCATCGCTGGCGTTAGAAATTAATTCACGTAAAAACACCTCTTTTTGAGAATAGATCGAATTAATCATCATTTCTAGCAACCGCTTGGATTCGGCTTGAAACTGTTTCTTTTCCATGAAATCGCTCCTTTATCTATCGTTTTTTCATTTGATAAATGATGGCTCACCAAAGATATTATAAAATACGAGAACAAAAAAATAAAATATTTAGCACTCTTGCTGCGAGAGTGCTAAAAGAAAAATAGTTCGTTTCGTTTCAGTTACTATTCATTCAGCTGTACCGCTTATACAGCTAATACGAAATGTACAATTGATGCTATGCTAGCCTCGCTTTACAAATTCTGATTTTAACTTCATTTGCCCGAATCCGGGAATTTTACAATCAATATCATGATCCCCACCAACAAGTCGAATGTTTTTAACTTTTGTTCCCATTTTCACTGTTGACGTGCTTCCTTTTACTTTTAAATCTTTTATAACCGTAACAGTATCCCCGTCGCTTAGCACATTTCCATTTGCATCGCGGATGGATTGTTCTTCTTCCGTGTGCTCCTCGCTCGTTTCTGCTGTCCATTCATGGGCACATTCAGGACAAACAAACAGGATGCCATCTTCATATGTATAAGCTGAATTACATTTTGGACAATTAGGTATTGCTGTCATTTTCCATCCCCCGTTATTATAGTAATTAAGTAGTTCTAAGATCTTTAATTCGTTTCATTCTTGTCGTGAATTTGTTCAATTCGGGCAAGACTATTACGCCAATTTTCTTGAATTGCCTGTATGACTTGCTCTTTTTTGTTAGCCTTGTATGCTTCAATAATCTTCAAATGCTCCAATCGTGATTCACCGCTATACATTTGCTTACTAAAATAATGAATTTCCATCCGCTGAATTTTCACTTTTAAGCTTGCAAGCATACGTGTTAATTCCATGTTGTTTGACTTTTGAATAATTTTATCATGAAACGCTTGATCTGCCTGAAACACTTCTATATTTTCGCCACTTTTTAGCTTCTGTTCAAACGTTTCATTTATTGCTTCTAAATCGCTTATGTCTGTTTCTCCAACATTTTCAAACCCTTGCGCAGCAGCGAGAACCTCTAAAGCTTCTACAATGGAGTATATATCTCGCGCCTCTTGCAAATTGATGGCTGCAACTTGTGTCCATCGATTCGCTTTCGTAACGACCAAGCCATCATCCTCCAAGCGAAGAAGTGCTTCTCGAATTGGCGTACGACTTATGCCTAAAACATTCGATAAATCTTGGTCACGTAATTTTTCCCCTGGTTCAAGCTTACCAAGCATAATCCACTCTTGCAGTATGTCATAAGCTTCATCGCGCATAAACGTCCGTTTTATTTTGACATCCTTTTTTTTATTCATTTTAACCCCTCTTTTTTTAACCATTAACCAATTGAGCCAATTATACTACATTATACGCATAATGTATTTAAGCCGACGTTATTTCGTCGGCTTAAGCGGTAATTATAGAAAAGGTACTCGGAATCTATTGTAAACGTCCGATATTGTTTCTATATTTTATTAATTAAGGAAGTATAAAATTGAAACGCTTCTACAATCTTTTGAACTGCACAATGTTCATTATCCATATGTGCTAGCTTATGCTCACCTGGTCCGAATCCAATTGTAGGAATACCCATACTCACAGGTGTAACAGCATTTGTGCTAAAATCCCAAAAATCATACGCTGTAGGAGGAGTTCCGTATATTTCTTCATACGCTCTGTTGCAAGCAATTGTCAGCTCATGATCTTCGTCAATTTTCCAAGCAGTATGAAAGGGATTGTACGTTATGTCTTTTCCTGTCCAGCTTTTTCTATGCAATGTACCAATTTCCCACGTTGCATTTTTCCCTTCAATTAGGCTATCCATTTCCTGTTTTATCATCTCTTCGGTTTCACCTAGCACGATCCGTCGATCTAAATATACTTCACACGCTGATGGGACGGCATTTAGAGAAGCGCTAACACTCGATATTTTTGACATAACGAGCGTTCCTTTTGAACCTTCTTCTCGCATTAAATGATCGTTTTGCCTTTCTACACGTTGAATAATTTCCGCCATTTCATAAATGGCATTTTTACCCTTTTCAGGTGCAGATCCATGGGCAGATACACCTTTTGTTTTAATGAGCATTTGCGCCTTCCCTTTATGCCCGAGAGTTATTTTATTATCCGACGGCTCGCAAATCACCATGTAATTAGGTTTTAATGCAAGCTCTTTAAATAAATGCTTTAAATTTTCCCCGTCACAATATTCTTCATTCACCGTACAAGACACGTAGATTGTTTTGTCTGCTGCATAACCGAGCTTTTTTGCTGCAGCTCCAGCGTATATTGAGGCAGCAATTGCAGACTTCATATCGACCGCTCCCCGACCGTACAGCTTACCATCGACAATCTCTCCGCTAAATGGAGGCACAATCCAGTCCTCTACATTGTTTGCTTCAACCGTATCCATGTGAGAATCAAACATAATCGACGTATCGCCATTTCCGATTCTGCCTACAACGTTTCCAAGGGAATCAATAATAACTTCATCATAGCCGAGCTTTCTCATCTTTTTTTCAATGCATAAGGCAATTGCTTCTTCATCGTCGGAATAACTTTTTATTTGAACTAACTGCTGTGCAAATGCAAGCACTTCAGATTCCATATTTCTCCACTGAATAGGCTCCAATCTACTTTTCCCCCTTTTATATGCACTTCATTAATCGTTTGGATAATGGCCTTTCCACACAATATCAAGGTAATGCTGATAATCTGTATCGCCTTCTGTATTAATAATTGCAATTCGAGCCTGCTCATCCAGCCCTAATTCTGCGCAAATTTGCTCATCTTCTTCTTCTCGTAGCGCAAAAAGGAGTCCAAGTGGAACAGCTCCTGATTCACCGGAAACAATCTTTTTATCTCCAGTAAGTGGATTACCAAGCACACGCATCCCTAGCGCCGCAATACGATCATCACAGGAAAAAGATGCAGAGGCATACTGCTTTAATATACGAAACGCACGATTATTCGGCTCTCCACAGCATAAACCTGCCATTATTGAATTCATATGGCCCGTTACAACTTCCATATCGCCTGTAGCACTCGAAAAAGAGCGATAATAGCAATCTGCAAGGTTTGGTTCTACGACTAGAATTGTTGGGCATTGATCCTTGTAATATTCCTTAAAATAAGCAGCAATTCCTGCAGCAAAGGAACCTACTCCCGCCTGTAAAATCAAATGTGTTGGTGCCTGCTTATCTGAACGCTCCAGATCGTCAATCATTTCTTTTGCAATACCCGCGTACCCTTGCATAATCCAAAGCGGAACCTCATCGTATCCTTCCCACGCCGTATCCTGTACGAGTATCCAACCATTTTCATCTGCCAAGTCGGCACACATACGAACGGTTGCATCATAATTCATATTCGTAACTTCCGAAAAAGCACCTTCGTTTCGAATCGCCTCCAGCCTGGAATGAGAAGACCCTTTCGGCATATAAATAACCGATTTATGACCAAGCTCTCGAGCAGCCCAAGCGATCCCTTTCCCATGGTTTCCATCGGTTGCTGAAATAAAAGTTAACTCGCCTAGCTGTTCTTTTACTTCTGGTAACTGCAAATCCGCAAACGACAAATCGCTAATATCTTTCCCTAACTGCTGCGCAAGATATTTACCAACGGCATAAATCCCACCCATTACTTTAAAGGCGTTCAAACCAAACCGTTTCGACTCATCTTTAACGCTTATATCCGCCACCTTTAAATAACGTGCAAGTTCCTTTAAGGAAATGTACGGTGTTTCTTTATAAGCGGAATGTGATTTCTGAAACTGTAATACGTTCGTAATGTGCTCGGTTGAAAAGGGAGCGAGCTCCTCATCGTTATACGTTGAAGAATAAGACTTATTTTTTACCCATTTTATGTTCTTTTCAGCTGTTTTTTCCATGTCATACCACCTCAGTTTTTTTATTTATAAATTTCTTTGTCATCTTTTACACTTAATTAATTTTTATTAGCAGTATTTTTTCGCTTATTGATATGTAATATATCACATATATTAAAACAGTCAATGCCACAGCTACGAATATTTTATTTCTGTCAGAGCATTTTTTTAGAAGGACTATGCAGTCAAAGTAATTGGAAACTACTTTTTTATACTGAATAGCAATCCATTTTGAGGCTTGCGATCAAGCTCCGCCAAAATACTAGACCTTGAAATACATAAGCTCCAAGGAATGTATCGATTGTCCATTGGCTACTGAAGGCATTTGTCAAAAAGTATTTAAGGTGAAGATCCCCAAAGATCTTCAAAAATATATAGCTCCAGCTCGGGGATCAGAAGTTTGAGAAATTATCTATTATCGACGTACACCCGTTGAACGAATGAATGCATATCTTAAAGAGTTCTTTCAATTAAACAATGTTCGTTACAGAACAGGTAAACGCGTCACCTTAATGTGTACAATGCATCTAAATTAGCAGTTGATCGAATTCATACAGCATTCAACCAAGAAACAGAGGTTGCATAGCAACACAAACTCGTCTGTGTGGAATCCGGATCCACGCAGACTCCTGCAGGTAAAGCAACAGCCGAAAATACATTTTAAAAGTTTTGGGAAAAACGTTTAAAATTAGTTGAGGCGTTGCCTGCGGAAAGCGGAGTGGATTCGGATGGAACACAGCAGCCACCGATCTAGCTTTAAATTTTTAAGTCGATTTTAAAATTCTGTTCTTTTGTGATTTTTTAAAAATGGCAATGATGAAATTGACTCACTTATAAAAATAAATTCGTTGCTTGGTTTAGAGTAAATCAGGGAATACGTAAACAAGTAGTAAGCAGAGGCAACTCTGTGTGAATTGGAGGGTGACGTGTGAAGCAATTTGCAAAGCTACTCATTACTGGGATCCTATCTGGGTATATTCTCGCTTTTTCCTTAAAAATAGTGAAATTTGTAACACATAATAAAGCGTATGATCTTCTATTTAATATGGATTATATTCCTATTATACAGGATTGGCAGCCAAGCTTGTTCTGGGGAATATGCTTTCATTATGTTACTTGTATCCTTAGTGTCGTTCTATTGTTTTACATTTTAAAGCTACTTTACCTTGAACGATCCATTCACCCTTATGTACTTGTATATTCAATTGGAGGTGGTGCGTTATTTTTCTTAACGTCTTTATCCGCTCAGCCTCCTGCCGCAACTGACTTCGCGGCTTGGTTTTTTTGGACGGCCGGACATGCTGTATTTGGTGTGGTTGTCGGACTACTCATAAAATATTGGGAATAGCACGGTTGTTATATCGTAATAAATCTATTATTACTTGAGGGAAAGCCTACTAAATTGGATGTTAGAGTTAACAAGCGGGACTGTATTTCATTAAATACTATTCCCGCTTCCCACTTACTATTTTATATAAAAGTCTGATGTTTCTGTAGCAACAAAAGTTGCTTTGTATAAATCTCTTACCCGCCGTTTCGTAAGAGATTTAAGAAGAATCTATCAGTAAAGCGACAATTTGGTTAAGTATAAACCGGTAAAACGCCAATCCTGTCTATGGGAATGGAGTTTTCCTGCGTGTTAAGTTGCTCCAGCAGATACGTTGTTAATGAGTTTACTTTAAAATCATATTTAGCTTTTCATTTCATTTTTAAGATAATGATACAACGTATTTTCGATAACCCTCTCCAATATTAAATTCATACGTACAACAGGAAGCTCTTTTCCTTGATCATTAACCATAGTATCTTGTTGAACGGCCTCTTTATCTGGAAGAGGACTATACAAAAAGGCCTCTTTTACGTAAAATGCAAAAGAAGCCTTTTAAAGTTAGTACTATACGTACTTAATAAGTTTAAATAGTTTTTCAAATCTATAAATCCGCTTCACACAATCAATTCTGGTTCATACATAATCGTATGTGGAGCATGTCGATCTTTATTTAAATGAGAAATTAGTACTTTCCCCGTATCTTTGCCCATTTGATACGAATTCTGTTTTATATAAACAACATTCAACGTTTGCATGAGCACCATGAACTCTATTTCACCGTAGCAACCGATTTTTACTTGATCAAGCGGAAGATTTCTTGATTCTGTTAATCCTTTAATTGCCCCAGCAGCCATTAAGTTGTTGAAGGCAATAATAGCTGTCGGCACGTTTTTTTGGGAAGAAAAATGTTGCACCGCTTCATAGCCACACTTTTCCGTAAAATCACCGTTGTAGATGAAGGAGTCTTCAACTGAAACGTCATGCTCTTCCACTGCCTGTAAAAAACCTTTATAGCGATCACGTCCTGTGTTTACATCAAGTGAGCCGTTAATGACACCTATGTTCGTATGACCTTGATCAATAAAGTGCTTCGTTAATTTATATGCACCGAGTTGGTTGTCTTCAGTAATTGTAGAAATCCTATGTTTTATTTCTTCATTAAAACGGTCGATTAAAATAATTGGAGTTCCTGTACTAGCTAAGCGCTCTATTTGTTCTTTGTTTTTACCAGTTGTTGCTAGGATAATTGCATCTACTCTTTTTTCATTCATTAATTCAAGAAGCTTTGCTTCCTTTTTTTCATCTTCATTTGAACTCGAAAATATTAGATTATAGCCGTATCTTTCAATTTCATCTTCAACACCTTTAGAAATTTGCATAAAATACGGATTTGAAATGTCGGGAATTATAACCCCGATCATGTTTGTTTTTTCTTGCTTTAAGCTTTTAGCCACTGCATTAACTTGATAATCGAGCTGCTCTATTTTTTGAAGTACTTTTTTCTTAATTGGATCACTCACATATCCGCTGTCATTTATCACACGTGACACAGTCGCAATAGAAACTCCTGCTTCCTTTGCTACATCTTTAATTGTTACTCTCATTACAGCTCACTCCATGTCTAGCACAATGAAATATAAATGCCTATAAGCATTTCGTACTATTTCATCTTGTATTCTTTTGAATATTGCTTGGAAACGTCGTACATTTGCTTAATTTCCAATTGCAATGCAGAATTAAACTGGACTTTGTCCGTATTTCTGCATGCATAATCTTCCAATATCCCTTCGAGCTTCAAAAAGTACTTGGAGTTCATTGGATAGAGCTGTCTTTCAATCGTTGATGCAAGTCCTAGGAAGCTTTGCAATTTATTCGCTTTTTCTGGAGCGTTTTCCCAATCTTCATACAGACGTACATATAGATCGGGATGGAAGTTGCACATTATTCCACTATATCCATGAGCACCGAGCTTTAATGAATCTAATAACGTTGGTGCATTTGCATTAAATATTTTCAAATTACTATTGTTAACTGCAGCAAGCTTTTGTTCGATATCTCTTACATTACAGCTCGTATCCTTCAAGAAAGAAAAGCGATCCGTAGCCGCACACCATTGAAGTAATTCTGGAGATAATAAGCGCTTATAAGGTAATGGACATTCATAAAATCCAAGCGTAATCCCGTCGGTTTCACTTAGAATTTTTTCCACATTCGCTTTAAATACATCGTCCGACTCATCGCTTCGCGCAAGCTTATTCGTTAATAAAACAACTGCGTCTACTCCTGTATTAGCAATTGCCTTTATTTCATCGATTTGATCTTGAATAGCAAACGAAACATTTCCAGATGCAATGACAGGTACTCTTCCATCTACCTTTCTCGTTACAAACTCAGCAAGCTCAATTCGCTCTCTTAGTGAAAGGTGAAACATTTCACTCGATTGACAAACTGCAAAAAGACCATGCACCCCATTGTCAATATACCACTCAATCAAATTGTCCAAAGATTTATAATCGATCAAACCATCTTTTGTAAATGGTGTTATCATCGTTGGCCATACGCCATTGGCGATCGTTTTATTCATAATGCATTACTCCTCCATTCGTTATATATCTAATAAATTCGGTAAAAACAATGAAATTTCTGGAATATACGTTACTAATCCGAGCACGACAAGCATTACTAGAATTAACGGCCATATTTCTTTAATTATTTTATTCAACGGTGTACCCGAAATACCAGACGTTATAAACAGCAACATACCAAATGGCGGTGTTGATAAGCCAATCATCATATTTAATACGATCATAACACCAAAATGTACCGGGTCAATTCCCATCGTTTCAACAAAAGGAAGAACCATTGGGATAAATACTAATGTCATTACCATCGTGTCAACGAACATTCCCATAATTAAAAAGAAAATATTTATAACTAATAGCATAACGTACGGGTTATCTGTAAGACCGAGCATAAAGTCGGAAATTAAAGCAGGAATTTGCTCGTATGCAACGATATAAGAAAAGCAATACGCGGCTCCAACAATTAATCCGAGGTTTCCCGTAGTTTTGACTGTGTTTTTAAAAACAATGCTAAGTTTCTTAACGCCCATCGTACGATAAACAAAAATAGAAATAATGAGCGCGTATAACGCCGCAATAGCACCTGCTTCTGTCGGAGTCATAATCCCTGTATAAATACCAATTAATAAAATAACAGGTGTCAATAAAGCTGGTATTGCTTGAAAAGAGTATGTTAGAAAAGAACGGAGTGTATATTTCGGTCCTCGTGGATAGTCTCGTTTTCTAGCAATATATACAATATATAACATTAAAGCAACTGCCAACAGAATTGCTGGTACCATTCCAGCTAAGAACAAAGCACCAACAGATGCACCTGAGAGCATTGCATAAATAACGAGTGGAATACTTGGAGGAAATAGTGGTCCAATTGTTGCGGACGCTGAAGTAATTGCAGCACTAAATCCATCATCATATCCTTGTTTACGCATTGCCTCTATTTCCATTTTTCCTAAACCAGAAGCATCTGCCACAGCAGATCCAGACATACCTGAAAACACGGAGGAAGCAACTACGTTAACATGCCCCATGCCACCTTTATATCTACCTACGAGCGCATTGGCGAAAGTAAATATTTTGTCAGTAACATACCCAGAATTCATTACTTCTGCAGTAAAAATAAATAGTGGAACGACCAGAATTGTATACGACGAAAACAAATTGGACAACAATACATCTGACACCGTTCCGATATCTTGTCCTTTCATAACAAAATAGAATATTGAAGTTAGAATCATGCCTATGGCAACAGGAACTCTAATGATAAAGGAAATGACAAAGATAAGAATGGTAAAAATCAATATCGAGTCCATGTTAACGCCCTCCCCGTGTAGCTTCATTTACATTGTTTTCTGTTGAACGTTGCTGTTTAAACTTCTTAATGTCAATCACGATATCAATTACTGAATACAGGATGAGCATAATGAACAAAAGAATAAACGGAAAATATACGATATTCATTGGAATGCTAAATGTCGTTGTTTTCGATATTTTTGAAAACTGGATAAAATCATATGTCGGATACATCGCTATTGAAACAAGGCAAATAATCATTACATTACCAATTACTCTAAAAAGAAGCTGTATTTTTTCCGATACCATGTCATAAATAAACGTAAAAGCAACATGATCCTCTGTTCTTCTAGCATAGATTGCACCTAAAACAATTGTCCACACAAATCCAATCGCAGTTATTTCATACGTCCACGCTAACGGTGCGTTTAATACGTAACGACTAAACACCTGAATAACAAACGCAACAAACATAATAAAAAATGCAATTATCGGCACATATACCTCTACAAAGTTCCTAAATAGCAATATAAATTTTTTTAATGTTGACATCGAAACACCTCTATAACAAATACTTGACCCCACATAAGTCGGGTCAAGTATATTGTTTCATAAATTAGTTGGCCATTTCTTGAATTTTTTCGTATAGATCCATATCCCAAGTGCTCGTCATTTCTTCATTTTCTAAATACTGCTTTTGTACATGATTCATAAATGCGTCAATATCTGCTTCAACAACATTTACACCTTCTGCTTCAAAAAACTCAACGAGTCTTGCTTCGGATTCAATATTCATCGTGTCTACAGTATTTCTTGCATCTTCTACAGCTTCATACATTTTCTCCTGTAGCTCAGGTCCCATTTCTTGCCATACTTCTTCATTAATTGTCGGCCATACAGTATCAATTACGTGGTACGATAATGTAATGTTTTCAGCTACTTCATAAAATTTAGCATTTTGCACAGTTGGAAGTGGGTTGTCTTGTGCATCTACTGTTCCTGAGCTCAATGCCATATACAGCTCTGAGAAGTCAACAGGTGTTGGATTGGCACCAAGTGCTTTTCCTAAGAACAACCAAGACTCTGTATTAGGCATACGAAGTGTTACACCTTCAAGATCTTCTGGTTTAGTTATTTCTTTACCAATATCACGGTAGTTTAATTGTCTAGAGCCTAGGTAGAAAGCTCCAAGTGGTCTAATACCAAGCTCGTCTACGATTTGTTCAAACACTTCATCGCCAATTTCGCCGTTGAATACTTTTGTCATATGATCGTAATCTTTAAATAAGTACCCAGAAGTAAACATAGACATGGATGGGATGTTTTCAGCTACCCATGGTGCAGAAACATACGCCATTTCTAAATTACCTCTCATTAAAGCCTGCGCTTCGTTATCCTGATTGTACAAGGATCCTGAATGGTGAACGTTCACAGTAACCTGACCATCTGTTTTTTCCTCAATGGATTCTTTTAGCGTATACAAGCCTTCTGTATGTGCATCATTTGGTACACTAGCTGTTGAAAAGTTTAGTTCAAATGTTTTGTCCGTACCTTCGCTCTCTGAAGCAGAATCTGAATCAGTACCTTCATCTGCGTCCTTGTCGCCTCCACATGCTGCTAAGACGAGACTTGCAACTAGAATTACCATAAATAAAAACCAATTTCTCTTTTTCATAACTTTTCCCCTCTCAAATTTATACATTTTATTTAATAAAGCTTTTCGCTTTATTGTAAAATTCTTACCATCGGCTTATACAGGCTTCTTCATAAGCTGATGTACATCGGTTAAACTTGGTATAGAAGGAATCGCTCCTTCTTTCGTTACTGCTAAAGCTCCGGCAGCATTGGCGAACTTCACCGACGCGTCAATCGATTCTCCACAGGCCAACTGCACTGCAAGCGCTCCGTTAAAAGTGTCTCCTGCTGCTACGGTATCCACTACTTGTGCTGGGAAACCAGGTATATGCAGCACACCAGAAGCACTTACAACGGCTGCACCTTTTTCGCCAAGTGTAATAATCACATGGTTAACTCCTAATTCAAGCAGTTTTTTTCCTGCTTTCTCAGCATCCTTTAAATTATGAATTGGGATGCCCGTCAGCAATTCCGCTTCGGTTTCATTTGGAGTTAAATAGGTTACATGCTTCAATATATTAGGACTTAATTCGGTAGCTGGTGCTGGGTTTAAAATGACTGGAATATTCTTATCTTTAGCAAGCATTACAGCCGCTTCAATTACTTGTAAATCCATTTCCAGCTGAAGTATCATCATGTCGATATCATCAATAATTAATTCAAGCTTTTTAAGGTCGTCAATACTGTATTTCATGTTTGCACCTGGTACGACAACAATTTTATTGTCTCCACTAGCGTCTAAGCTTATAGAACCAATCCCAGTTGCATACTTAGTATCACGTACGACATAATCAATATTAATTCCGTGCTTCTGCAGCGTTTGCTCAAACTCATTTCCAAACTCATCGTCACCGAGCTTTCCAGCCATTGTAACCTGGGCACCAAGACGTGCTGCGGCTACTGCTTGATTCGCCCCTTTTCCACCTGGGAATCGATTAAAGCTATCCCCTATAATCGTTTCACCGACATTTGGAAAACGATTCGTACGAACAATTAAGTCCATCATAAAGCTGCCAATTACTAATATGTTCGGTTGAGTATTACGATTAACTTGTTGCATTCCATCTCCTCATTCATTCTTCTCTAATTGTTTCCCCAAGCTTCCCCCAGGATGATATACATGGAAATCCTCTTTTTGAAACCCTTTATTTTTTGATAAAGCACAAGCAAGAGCATCTCCAATTACGAGCGTTAAAGTTGAGCTCGTTGTTGGTGCTAATCCTAGATGATCTGCCTCTTTATTATAAGCGTACGTCAATGCGACTTCACTAGCTGTCGCCAATGTAGATGTGCTATCTTTTGTAATTGAGATACAGCGCGCACCTATCGTTTTTAGGCTTGGCAATAGGCTCAATACTTCGGCTGTTTCCCCACTGTTAGAAATAAGAATAACGATATCATTTGGTTCAATCATTCCTAAATCCCCATGAACACCTTCTGTAGAATGAACAAAAAAGGCTGGTGTTCCAGTGCTTGCAAGTGTTGCAGCAATTTTCTTTCCAATATGCCCCGATTTACCTACGCCAGTAATAACAACTTTACCGCTGCTACCTTCTATTAGCTGGACCGCCGCATCAAAGCTTGGGCCAACTTGATCGGCAAGCTGAAGAATTGCCTCTGCCTCACTTCGAATAACACCCTTTATGTAATCTTGATTACTCAATAAGATTCCCTCCTACCTGTAAACGTTTACGTAAACGTTTACCTAGAATTTTACATGATATTCGATACGTTGTCTATACCCATTGTAAAAATTTATTTACCTTTTTTACGAATGATTAATATACAATTTGATTTTATTCAAATTAAATTATACCTATGCCAAGATTGTAGAAGGTACGTTTAACATCTACAACCTTAATAATCATCTTATTAAACTAACAAACGAGAATTTAAAACATATTTTCCCATCCCGTTTAGTAGATATTTAGGGCAACACTTATGGGGATTGAATTGGTAGAATCCGCGCTCATTCGGTTCCTCAAATTGGGAAACCCTACTGCTTCCACAAGCTTTACTAGAGTAAACCAAACAACTGTGCTGGCGCGAGCGATGGTTCTTATTGCATCAATGGTCGGTGTGAAAGGATTGGGAGAGAAAGTGCTTGTATCGAAGTGACATCGCATTAGGCTTTGAAGCAGGAGGAAGTATTTTATTTCTTGTTATCATTAATTGACGGAATTACAATTGGAATTGCTAATCAATTCTAGAAAAATAGGAGGGTAAGCGAATGACCGCACAAATTAAGTTGAGGCATGCATTAAAGTTTTTTAGTCTATGGTCCAAATATTTCTTCCAATAAGTTCTATAACTCATTTCCGTCTTTTTTAGCGGTTATTTAGAAAATATCCATAATCCGCACCTGCCTATTCCCACGTGGCGTTTGAACACAAACTTCATCGCCCTTCCGATGCCCAAGTAGTGCTTTTGCCATTGGCGACTGTAAAGTTATTTTTCCTTCCGATGGGTCAGACTCAACACGATTCACAAGCTGATATACAACGCTTTCGCCTTTTGGAATATTTGTTATCCGAACGAAGGAACCTAGCGTTACAACTTCACTAGTTGATTTTTCAATTGTTCTTGCATGCTGAAGCATATGCTCAATTGTATTTATACGTTCGGTTACGCGCGTTAGTTCCTCTACTGCACTTGAATACGTCGGGTCGGACGAAAAATTGCAAAAGCTTCGGGCTCTTTTAACACGTGCCTCCACATCCTTCTGCTTAATTGTTTGCAAATAATCCAGTTCATCGGTAAGCTTTTCTAGTCCTTTCTCTGTTAACGAATACGTCACATCCACCTGTACTACCCTCCATATCATTAAAATATTCTTCATTTGATGATTCCACTTTTCAAAAGATAAAAAACCCATATTCCACCAATAAGGCGAATATAGGCTTTTCTATTCTAGTACATCCCTATCCTTCTTAACTATAAAAAAAGAGCCTTCTTTTTCTCTAGTTTTATAGAAGAACAGTAGATAGTTGGTTCATATCTACGTTTCCTCCCGAAATTACAGCAACCACCCTTTGATCAGCTAGATTAAGCTTTTGGTGCATTGCCGCAGCAATTGTTACTGCACTGGACGGTTCGATTACTTGCTTTAGCCGCTCCATAACATAGCTAAGTGCCGAACGAATTTCATCCTCACTAACTAAAACTAAGTCATCCAAATACTTTTGTAAAATAGGAAAGGTCAAGTCGCCAGGCTGCGTCGTACGTAATCCATCCGCAATTGTCTCCGTATTTGATATAGGAGTAATCGTACCTTTATGTAACGATAAATACGTATCCTTTGCCATTTCAGGCTCCACACCAATTACCTTAATTTCTGGACGTGTTTCTTTTACGGCAGTTAAAATACCGGAAAGCAACCCGCCACCACCGACAGGTACTACGATGGCATCCGCGTCCACTATTTGATCCATAATTTCCAGTCCTACTGTACCTTGACCTGCAATTATTAACGGATCATCATACGGTGGGATAAACAGACCTTGCCTCTCCTTCGCCAGCGCCTTTGCTCTAGGGATTCGCTCAGCTGAAGTTGTGCCACACATTTCAATCTGTGCATTGTATGCTTTAATGGCATTCACTTTACAAGCAGCTGCATTTTCTGGTATAACTATTGTCGCCTCAACACCTAGCCGCATTGCAATATAAGCAACAGCTTGCCCATGGTTTCCAGAAGAAGCAGCAGTTACATGCTTCGTGCCCTCCTTTACCGCACGCAATACTTTATTTGTTGCACCGCGTATTTTGAAGGATCCTGTTTTTTGCAAATGCTCTCCCTTTAAAAACAGTTCATTCCCACACGTTTGAGACAGTTGCTCTGAGGTAAATATTGGCGTAACTTTTACGATATTACGTATCGCTTCTCTCGATTGTTGTATATCATTTAATGAGATCAATACAATTCCCCTTTCTAAAATAGATTACACGCCACATGTGGCCGCTTCTATACTGTGTGGGTCGCTTTTTAGAAATGTCATCGAGCGTCCAGTCTAAAAAATGCACGAAGCTGCTGTCGCATTAATTTACTCAATGTAATTTTTCAACACCTTTTATGTATCGTATACATGTAATTTAGCGAATATTCGCTTAATTAACTTTAAATGTAGACACTTCTCGTTAACGCACCAAAAAGGAAAGTAAAGATTTGTACTGCGGCGCGACATGCCCCCTGTCGCACCGCTTTATAAAGATAGTTGTGAAAAACCGGTATAAAACAGACACCTTCTAACAGATCCTAAATTACTGCTAATATTCAAGTCCGCTTAATGATGCGGCTCCCACGTGCTGACCCCACCTCTTACATTTGCGAGTTTTGTAAACCCACGGCGCTTCAATCTTTTACATGCTTCATTCCCACGCATGCCTGTTTGACAGATAACAACTATCTGTTTCTCTTTTGAAAGTGTGTTTAATTTACTCTTTAATTCGTGTAAAGGGATGTTTTTAAATCCGTATATGTGAAGTTTTTCATACTCTCGCACCGTGCGAACGTCAATAAATTGGTACTCGTCGTTCGTATTGCTTTTTAACATCGGGCGTAGTTCATCTACCGTAAGCTGTTCCACACCACGTGGTGGAAGTATCTTTTTTAACACAAGTGCGCCAAACGTAATTGATATCGCAAAAATAATTAGATCCATAAGAGAGCCTCCCTCGTAAAGTTTAGACGTTATTCTTTCACCTATTGTCGCTTGCTGTTTTCCATTTGAACTCGTATATATTTCAAAAAAATTATTCGCTGTTATGTCTATTTTTTGCACTCCATGCGGATGATTTTCGCTGGAGCCGCCCCTTACATTTGAAGCAACTTTAACTACCCAAGATAAATTCGTAGTTGAATATATATTTGAACAAGTACGTAAAAAACAATGCTATATTTTATATTAAATTTAATTCCATTTGTAAACAAGCCTAATCCATTTGCCGCACTAAGAATAATAACTGGCATGACAACAGGCGACAATAAAATGGAGATTACACTTCCCGATGTAATTGCTAGGACAATTAGCTCAGGCGGATAAGGCAATGATAAGCTTTCAAGTATTCCAGCAACCAATACCATAACTGTTAATGGGCCTAAGCTGAAAAAGCCAAGAATAATTACAATAAACGGCAACAAATAAAGCAAATTAATAAAAGGCAAATGATTTTGCGTATAATAAAGACCTTCCACAACAACCGTTGCAAATTCCGTTTGATTCAATCCATAAATTAAGACACCGACAGCAACCATTACACTTAGCTGGTACGATTGCTTCATCATATCTTCCATTACGTAATGCTTGGCAACTCGAAAGAACTTTCTCACCTTACGCTTCATTAAATAAAAAACAGATGTCCATACAACGACAACGATTGGAATAATGAGCATTAAAGGTACATGTAGCACAGCATGCAAAACAAAAATTGTCCCAAACAAAGTAATAAATAAAAGCGCAAATTCAAGCACTTTTTGTTTACGTATTTCCACATTGGATGCATGCTTTAAAACATTATTAATCTCTGTATTTAATGCTGGTGTTAATTCCACACCGTAGCTTTTTTCCTGAAACATAGAAAACAAAACTGCCACTACAGTGCCAAGTAATGCCATGCCAAACCCTTGTAAAATGGCAATCCATAAAGAAGCTCCTAATGTTTCCACAGAAAATATAAAGCTCGGAATACTAATAACCCACATTGTCGATAGAGCAAAGCCACGTAACAGAGCCGTTCCTTTGAAGTTTTCCCACACTTCACCCTTTTGCTCTTTTAAAATAACATTTACAAATTGGTACATCATTGGAATGGAGCCAAATAACAAAAAATACGCAATCACTTGGGTAAAAGCTACTAAGCCAAAGTAAAATTTCCGGCTCGTATTAATAAACGTATGAAAAAAGGCCATAATATCCTCGACATACGGCTCTTCTTGCAATACCCAACTAATAAGCGGAACGACGATTAAAAGTCCGATAATATTGCGCATTTGTAAAATCCCGTGCATAATCCCTTCAATCACAGGTCCATCTGTAAAAATAATAATGCCTACACCGATGAGCAGCAGGAAAACGGGTATTTTAAATTTAAATAATGTACTTTTTATTCCGGCAAAAATGAGAATACAAATACCGCTAATGGATAATACATATTCAAGATTGCTTGAATGGATAAAAGCAGTGAAAAAGTGTAAGAGCGCGAAGCTGGCAATCGATAGCCGTAACCCCCATGACCGAACGTCCGTCATGCAATTACGCTTTCTGAAACGGCTTTAGACACCCAATAGTATGCTGCGTTCTTCTCGTTTTCTGAAGCTTTTCTATTTCTTTGTAATAATCTATTCGTTCGTTCACGACTTAATACATGCAGGTCCCCACAATTATCCATCTGTGCAATTCTCCTCCAGTATCGTCTGTTGCCCTTTATTTTATCATATTAACCAAAAAATAGATCGTCGAAGGCTTCTCTGTCGTAGGCGTTGGTATATATGCATTCATATTTCTTTATTTTTAAAAGCGTGAAAGGCATTAATAAATGTGCTCGTTTCCGTTTTTACCGTATACGCATACATTCCTTTTGTCGTATGAAGAAACAACAGTCCACCAGCAGATCCTATTCGTCTGTACGACATATCGAGTACTATCTTCAATGGAAACTCACGGTATTCGGTAACGACTTTATCTTCATACAAATAAAGGATCCGCTCTTGTTCAACTTCTTTTTTTTCGACACTTGTTACTTCTCTAATCACTTTAATATATGGCTGTGTAGCGATTAACCGCATACAATTCTCCTTTTATAACCGTTTTTATAAATTCATTGCTTCAAGAAGTTCTTCATTTCCTGCTTTGTCTAACAGATTTAAGATAAGCTTCGTAGAGGTTTCAATTTTCTTTGTTGTCTGTATGGTGCGCGTAATCGTATAAATCCGGTCTTACTGTAAATAATACACCTTAAACTTACGTAAAGGAGGATAACGAATGGACAGTCAGCGCGCCAGAGCTATTATCGATTCCTCTACTCTAATTAATGTTAATTATCATGGTGTTCCTGTTTTTATTCAACGTGTAAATGAAGAAAATCAAACCGCAACTGTTTTTCCTTTAAATGAAATGGACGCTGAGCAAATCGTTCCGCTTTCCGGGCTTATAGAAGAGGATCTATTTACTACGGGCAGCTTGTCTATGAACACGCAACGTGCAGCTCATATTGCCGAATCGCCAGAAATGAAGCGTGTCACATATAACGGACAACCCGTTTATATTCAGCACGTAGATGAACAGAACGAAACTGCACGTGTTTTTCCACATGATCAGCCAGATCATGAAATTACCGTACCAATTCATGGACTAAAAGAATAGTAACTAAAATTTGGCCTTCTGTATTTCAGAAGGTCTATTTCTTTTTATGTACCTCACTTTTACCTGCTGCATGTTTACCTTTTTATAAAGGATGTTGTAACAATTCATTCACAATATAAGCTTGCACTTTCCTTTCGTGATTCTCTTTTGATGATACAATAAGAATAGTCATATTTATTAATAGAGAGGAACGTACAAATGACGAATAAACCTTTATCAAACGAAAAGAATTATACACCGATTATTATTACATTAACGGTCGTCATTAATCTAATTATCGTGATCCTATTTTTAATACCGAAGCAGGACCGTGATATTCCATTTGATATTACAATTTTACCAAGATTAAACGCGATCTTTAACTCATTTACCTTTATTTTCTTACTGGCAGCTCTTTTTTTTATTTTACGAAAAAACATTACAATGCATCGCAATTTTATATTTGCTGCTTTTACGTCGACGGCACTCTTTCTCGTCACTTATTTGACCTACCATACACTCGCTCCGAGTACAAGCTATGGAGGCGACGGTATATTAAAGCTTATTTATTATTTCGTACTCATAACGCATATATCGCTGGCACCAATCGTCGTAGCGTTAGCATTGTTTACACTCGTTTGGGGGCTTACACGTAAAATTGAAAAGCATAAAAAAATCGCGCGCTGGACAATGCCAATTTGGCTATACGTCAGCTTAACCGGTGTGCTCGTATATATTTTAATTTCTCCTTATTATTAAACGAATTAACCAATTTTTATTAATCCAAACAGCTATTATGTGCCAGGAATTAACCATTTATCAAAATTGAAATTCGCATGTATTTAATTGGTGCTGCATAGAATCGTAATCAAATTGATTACTGCTTATTGTAATTTAAACGGGTAGCGTGTCGTACACTACAACTCGACGATCGTTACATGTGTTAGCGGCGTACATTTCTAGTTACTCTAGGCAAACACATATGATAGCATGATAATAACTTACTGCTTAACGGAGGGCATAATGGAGAATAAACAGACAAACACGAATTCAATTATTGCTTTAATTGTTGGGATCTTGTCCATCCTCATACCGATTATTGGCTTACTATTAGGTATAATAGGAATTGTTTTTTCAAGAAAAGCGACAAAAGAAATGAAAGTATCGAATGAGCTCGGAAGTGGAATGGCAACAGCTGGGCTTATTTGCAGCATTGTCGGCATTATTTTAAGCTTCTTTGCGATTATCGGTATTATTCTGTTTTTTACTGCACTTATAAACATGTCCTATTATTAACAGCAAGTAACCGTACAACGTTTAATAGAAATAATCTGTATGTAAAAAGGAAAGTCAGCTCGGTTATCCACGGATAGACGGGGTGACTTTTTTTTAATATCTCAAACGGGAACAAATACCTATTATTTTTAATCGATGTGTATAGCGACACTTTTATCCTCTATTACCGTTCGTTATTAAAATAAGATAAAAAAAGAAGCCCGTTCGTTTAATTAGTGGCGGACGGACTTCTTTAACGCATAAAATGTTTGATTGCCATGAATTATACATTCACTCTTTATTCTCTTTTTTATTAGACTGCAAAAAAAAGGTATACGGCTTTTCCGATTTTGTCAGCAAATGATAGACATAGGAAGCTGTCCTATCATATCCACTCTCTACCTTTTCGGCTAAATAACTACTCCGCTCATATAAAACGGAACGAATATGATCTAGCTGTCTTAATGCTTTTTCAACAAGTGCTTCTTGGTTTTGTAGCTTCGTCTGCACCTGTTGCTGATCATCTGCTTGTTTCTTTAGTTCCTCCGAAATGTGCTCATATTGCGCGCTTTGATCCGATAGCTGGGTTATTGTTTGTTTTTGTAAGCTTAGACATGCGTCAACTTGTGCCGATACAGTTTTGCTTGCATCTTGGAATTGATGTAATTCGTGTAATAGCTTCTTGTTTGATTGATGAATTTCTGTTATTTGCTTCCTTGCCTGCTTATTTAAAACCGTCTCCTCTTCCAAAAGCTGTTTAAGCTGTGCTTCACTTTCTTCCAACATTGCCAACCGCTCCAATACATCGCTTTTAAAATTTCCATAATGAACACGATACGTTTCTAATTGCTGTGCAAAAGCTTCTTCACTTCGTTGTCTTGATATTTCCTGAAGATTATATAACACCTTTATTTTGCGAATGGATTCGGTGATCGATTCATTAATGTTGTGCTGTTCCTTCTTCCATTCGGACAACGTATCATATTGGTAATATGCTTGATTAGGCGCTTGGAGACGATTCGTATTCATAAACAGATTCGGATGCGCTTCAGCATTAATAAATAAACTCATACGCACTGCCCCTCATTAACGAATTAATTTATATTATGCGCACAAGAGCCAACAAGGGACAATTACCCTAGTTTTATTATGAAAAATGGGTGTTTACCTAAAACACGTTACTGACGACTCTTTAAATACAGCATTAACGTAAAAACCCCTTCAATCTACCTTCCTCCATTGCTTCCCTGGCCAAAACGCGTATCGTCCTAACACCGTTGTAATAGACGGAACGAGCAAAGGTCGCACGACGAACGTATCAAGTAATATGCCTAATGCGGTAACGAGACCAAAATGAACGAGCACTTGTAATGGCATAACAGCGAGGACAGAAAAAGTCCCTGCTAAAATCAAACCGGCAGAGCCAATAACGGCACTCGTTTCACTAACACCTTCACGAATAGCCTGTTTAAGTGGTGCCTTCTCACGCTTTCGCCAAATGCTCGAGGCCATAAAAATATTATAGTCTTCTCCGAGCGCAACTAGGAAAACAAAGGCATAAACAGGAATAAGCCCTTGCATTGCATCTGCTCCTAAAACATAATGAATAATTATCCACCCTAATCCTAAAGCAGCAAAATAAGACAAAACAACCGTTGCGAGTAAATAAACCATCGCTACGAGAGAACGTAAATATACAAACAGCAATAACGCAATTATCGTTAAGACAGCTGGTATGATGACCGATTGATCACGCTTTGCCATTTGTTCTGTATCGTATAAGGTTGCTGTTTCTCCACCGATCCAAATCTTTTCTTCTGATCCCTTTATGCCTGCCCTTTCCAGCTCTTTTTCGACTACTTCTTTTATTTTTGGAATTCCATTGATCGCAGCATCCGAATAAGGGTCGATTGCTAACGTAATGTCCATAATTTGATAGGAGGCATCATTAGATCCCTTAATAGGATCACGAACACGCTCGATCATATCGAGCTCCATTACCCTAGCTTTGACAGCGTCCACCGTTGTATCTGTATGAACGATTAGTTGAACAGGCGCAATCTCACCTGGAGGATAATGTTCAGAAAGGATAGAAATCCCTTCACGTGACGGCATATCCTTAGGAAAAGAATCTAAGAGACCGTATGTATATTCAGCTTTTGTTGTAAAAGAAGCAAGCCCACCAAGAGCAACCAGGCAAATTAGTATGATTAACCAAGGTTTTTCTGTTGACCAACGTCCAAACGCTCTCCCTGCAGGTCCTGTTGACTTCGAGCGACGCAACCGTCTTCCTTTTTTCTTTTCCAGCTGTTTAATCATTTCTTCTGTTCTCGGGATAAACGGAATAAATGCCGCCCTGCCCAAAAGCGATAAAATCGCAGGCAATAGAGTGAGTGCAGCAATGCCCATTATAAGTATCGATAAACTAAATGGGATAGCAAAGCGGTCATACGATGCATAATAAGCAAGCGCCAATGTAAGAAGGGCCGTAACCGTTGTTAATGCGCTAACCATAATCGCGCCACCCGTCTCTTTTATTGACCGCTGTAATGCAGCATACTTACTTTCTTCCTCTCGTAATTCATCCCTGTATCTTGATATCATAAATAGACAATAATCGGTGCCCGCTCCAAATAAAAGAACGGTCATAATAGAAATCGCCTGCGCGTCCACTTCGATCCAACCCTTTTGAGCGAGTACACCGAGGAGTGGATTAACAAGCCCGTAAGCGAAACCAACAGCAATTAAAGGTACAATCGCTAATATTGGTGAACGGTACAACGTAATGAGCAAAACAAGTACAATAAGCACGGTAGCGATCAGCAACGTCACATCCGCACGGCTAAATAATGAAACAGCATCTGTCTGAATCCCGACTGGACCGGTCAACCTTACATGCAAGCCATCCTCTGAAAGATCACTTGATGCAATACCGGTACCCATTTGCAATTCAATCTTATTTCCCAGCTGAGCCAATGCTTCATCTAACTCATCTGTTGAAGCATCCTTATTAAAAAACAACGGCGTGTTAAGTGCCTTTCCATCCTCTGAAGCCATTCCTTTCAGCGCAGAGAGCGGCGCTTGATCAAGAGGTGGAGCAAATTGCTGCTTCACTACCGGATCCGCTGCAAAATCTGCATAAAGCGTCTGGACTTTTTGAAAGTCAGCTTCCTTTAATCCACTTTCACGATACCACGCGAATAACAATGGTATACCTGCATCATCAGAAAACTGTTCCTCCACTATTTTTGCTGCTGTTACAGACATCGCGTCCTCTGGAAGCAGTTGATTTGAATTCGTTTCCTGACTATTTACTTGTGGCCAAACGGCGGAAAATACGGCTACAAGTAAAATCCAAATTATTATCGTTACCCAACGTGTTTTTTTTCCGGTTATAAACTGAATCCAGCTTGAAAATACATTTTTCATCTAGTTCCTCCCTGTTTGAACCTCGATGATTCAACTTTATTTTTAGACGTTACTTCCTATATACCTTTAATTCCATTATACGTAACATTCTTTTTTATACACAACGGATTTAAGAAAACACCCAAACAATGTCATTGATATGATAAACTTGGTATAAAATTAAAACCAAATTAAAACACGAATTGCTTCCTAAAATGTATCTATATATATTACTATACCGTTCATTATTCAATGCTAACCAAAAATAATTGCTAGGTAAAGGTGGGAATCCCTTGCAAGAAAACGAAATTGTTTTCGTTTTCTCCGATCTTCCAATAAGCTTTGGTAGTGGCCTCGTATTAAAAGGCACTCGTTTAACCGTACGTCGAGAAGAAATTATCGGCTACATCGGTCCTAGCGGGGCAGGTGAAAGTACGACTGATCAGCTGGAACAAACTTTTTTATAAGAGATAAGGAGATGCCGATGTTTATCGTTCAAGTTAATGAGGAGTTGAATATGCGAATGCTCGCAGTCAGAGACGCACAAGCATTATTTGAAATTACAGAGCGATCAAGGGAGCACTTACGCAGCTGGCTTCCTTGGATTGATGAGATGAATTGTGTAAATGATTCGCTTCAATTCATTAAACAATCCTTTCACAGCTATGCAGAACGAAGCAGCTTAACAGCTGGAATATTTTATAAAGAGGAACTGGCCGGCGTGATCGGTTTCAATCAATTTGATTGGAAAAATAAAATTGGATATATCGGCTATTGGTTGGCAATTGACTATGAAGGACGGGGAATTATGACGCAAGCCGTGCAAACGTTAACGGATTATGCATTTCGTGAATTAAAATTAAATCGTGTTGATATTCGCGCCGCTGCTAAAAACAAACGAAGCCGAGCTATTCCAGAACGGCTTGGTTTTTCAGAAGAAGGGCTGCTTCGTCAAGCAGAGTGGCTCTATGATCATTATGTAGATCATGTCGTTTACGGTATGCTGTATGACGACTGGAAGCACCGCCAATCGGGTTAACTTTTATAAGAGAAAAGGGAAACAGAGGGATCTTTTACCCTCTGCAAACACCTTGTTCATAGCTTTTATTTACACTTTTGCTGTGCCACATAAAAAAGGCGAATAATGGACGGGTTAGCAAGGCATCAAACCGCCCGAAGCATGTGTGTTCACAGGCTTAATTATATACTTGCTTTTAGCAATACCAAGCTGCTCCAACAATAATCAGCAAGATAAATAGTACGACAATCAAAGCAAAGCCTCGACCGGCTCCGTGACCTCCGTATCCACCAGATCCATATCCGCCGTAGCATCCACCATGTCCGTAAGACATACGATAACCTCCTATAATTTATTTTTACATTAGTAGCCGTAGCCTACATATGCTGCACCTACAATAATGAGTAAGATAAACAACACTACAATTAACGCAAATCCACTGCCGTGGTTGTATCCTGTATCACCCATTTGCTAACACCTCCTTATATCTTTATTAACAATGTATGTCATTTTACTAATTTGGATATGGTTTTAGCGGAAATTGGGCTTCCATACTGTTAATATATCTACCTAAAAATCTGCTTATCGGGGTTCTTTGCAAACGACGTTGGTGATGTATTTTAAGTCGCGGATTACGTACTAAATGAGTGGAACGAAAACATGAATGCTTACGATCTGATTTCTTTGACTTGCACTACAGCGAACGAGCTTTCCACGCTTACTGCCTTAGCTTCTGTAGCCATAAGCAACTCGACAAGTGAATTTCTTTCACCAACGTTACATTTTGCACAACCCTTATTCGTTCATAAAAATGGAAATGCTCTTGTTCAATTACATAATAATAAGTTGTATTATTTGAAAGGCAATGAACCCAATTCAGACGCGATTTAAATGGTGGCGAAATTTACTAAATTAAATCAATTGAGAAGTAAGTAGGCGTGTTCTATTTACGTTCTTCTAATGGCGGTGCATTTTCAACGTAGTTGGTTGGCTTCGATCTGTGCAATGGAAATGGAGGGAAGGGGTAACAAAGAGGAACTCGTTGCGTTTTTCTTTTTTCTGTACCTATCTACTAAATAATACCCTACACTATAGCCAGCCATTTTCGGATAGAACTGGAAGCCATACATAATTTCTTCATATCGTGTCGACGTTTTCAGTATGTCCTTGTTCGGAAGGATCAGTCGTTTACACATTCGTTCAAGCTGACTGTTTGTATAGTACGTAGTCCAAGGGGCGGTTGCTTCTTTCCCATGTCTTTCCCGTACAGCATTTTCAGCTAATCCTTCCAATATTACTGCATCCAACAGCGTATAATCTGCTTCGTTCTTTTCATCATGCGCAAGCCGACAAACGTGATTGTATTCATGTGTAAACAAAGCTTGTATTTCTTTTTCTGTGTTATATTCTGAGAGAAACAAAAATAGTTTGTCACTAAAAGCTAACCCAGATTTTCCCCCATGATGCATACGCAAATACCGACTTTCCTGATTCGAAGGTAGGATGAAAATCGGAATATTAGGCCCATGCCAAGCTGAACGCAGTGTTTTAAATTCCTGATGGACAAGCTTCCAAACCTCTTTCCTTTGAAAGGAATCCAATAATTGTGTACCATTATCCGTCGGCTTTTGATACATCCCATGCAAACCTAAATACGTATGAAGCTCTTCAGCCGACGCTTTGGAAAAGTATGTCGCAAGCTTTTTACATATTCGAAGTGGATGATCATACGCTTTTACTAACCATTGATCGGTACGAACGACGCCCATCTTTATACCTCCTAATCCTCTCGTGACTAATAACGTATGCAGTGTGATCGTAATACTTGCTTCCGCTTACGCCTATTATTTCTAATCATTCCTTAAATTCAGTACAAATACCTGCTCACGTCCATTTCATTCGAATAAACTATTATAAAGCAATTATAAGAAAGGAGCATATATATGTTTCCGGATAGACGAAGACCAACGCCGCCTCCTCCATATAGGCGCTTTCAAAGGTCCGTACCCGAAAGACGCACGCAAAAACGAAGTGCAGCAATGCCTAATCTTATTTCTCGATTCCGTAAGCCGGATGGCCAGTTTGATTTAGATAAGATCACAGAGGCAGCGGTACAATTAAACAAACTTTATGGAGAAGTGAGTCCAATGATTTCAAAAATTAAAAGCAGCGTACGCAAGTAAAGATGGGCGTACTGAACAAAAATAAGCGGGCAGTCTATAAAGACACCCGCTCGTTTTGTTTAATCTGACGTATGTTCAATGTCAACATATGATCTGCTGTCATTATTTTTTGGTACAGTTATTTTTAATATCCCATTTTTAAAAGCTGCCTTTGTTTCGTTTTTAGATATTGGAAAAGGCAATGCTACCAATCGCTCCGCTTTTCGATACGATTGTTCCTTTTTATAATAGTGCTCTTTTTCATTTACCTTCTCCATGGATGCCCGGTCTTCCACCGTAATACGAAGGTTGCTCCCGATAATCTCAATTTCAACCTGATCACGCGTATATCCGGGCAGGATTGCCTCAACGATTACAGCGGATTCTGTTTCGTACATATCTACTTTAAAGCCTTTCGGATTCCAGAATGTGTTGAAATTGCTAAATGACTCGTGGAAAAAAGCATCCATTCGCTCCATAAAATCGTTCAAAGGCGATTCTTGATTACGCTTGGCTGGGAATTCCCCTTTATTTCTTTCCATTTGCCACCCTCCTTGTTTACCTGCTCTTCATCATTAACATATGCAAATAAACAAAAAATTACTGGGCGTATTTTGGAACCCTTTTACCATTGTTGCACTCTAGTAGGTGGGGTATACGGTAAGCACACCGTTCATTAGACAGAACACAAGCAAATGAATTGTTTCATAATCGAATCGTCTCTACTCTAATTAAGCGTGCTTTTTTCTAATTTACTTAAGCCCCTGGACAAATGCTTCTAGACGATCCATTCCTTCTTTTAATACATCCATTGAGCACGCATACGAAATCCGAATAAACCCTTCACCATAACTCGTAAACCCGCTACCAGGAACAACGGCAACTCCCTTTTCATGCAAGAGCTTCGTCGCAAAATCGAAAGCAGACAGCTCGTATTTCTTTATCGATGGGAAAATGTAAAATGCCCCGTTCGGCGCTACAACATCAAGCCCCATACGTTGAAGCCTTTCCTGCCCATATGCTAAACGCTTTTTGTATTCCTCGTTCATCACCGCCGGTGCATTTCGGCAATTCGTTAATGCCTCAATTGCCGCCATTTGACTCGGCAGAGAGGCACATATGGAATTGTACAAATGTACCTTAAGAACATGTTCCATTAAATGGGCAGCACCTAGTACATAGCCGATTCTCCAACCCGTCATCGAATGTGACTTAGACAAACCATGAATAAGAAACAGCTTATCTTTTAAGCTCGGGTAAGAGGCAAACGAACAATGCTTGCCACTGTATGTATTTTCACTATATATTTCATCCGAAATGACAAACAGCTCATGCTTTTCAATCACAGCAACAAGTTCATCAAGCAATTCCTTATTTAATACAGTACCCGTTGGATTGGAAGGATAATTAAACAAAATGGCTTTCGTTTTTGATGTAATTAACGACTTCAATCGTTCCGGTGAAGGCAAAAAGTTTGTATCTACCGTATTTAAATAAACTACTTTTGCTCCGCACAGCTGGATGATCGGCTCATAAGCGGAGTAAATTGGTGCAGGTAAAATTACTTCATCGCCTTCATTTAAAATCGTGCGAAAAATCGCATCAATTCCTTCACTTGCACCGTTCGTAATAACGATTTCTGTTTCTGGATCGTAGGTGAAATTATATTTATCTTGAAAAAAGGACGCGACCGCTTGCCTTAATTCTAGTAAACCAGCATTATGCGAATACCCTGTTTTATTGTCCAAAATCGCTTGGACTGCTGCTATTTTAATCGGATCAGGCGTCGGGAAGTCTGGCTGACCGATCGTAAAATCAACTGCATCAGGTATATTTGCAATTTGATTGGCAAACTGGCGAATCTCTGGAACTTGCAATGCTTTCGCTCTTAAATTAATCATTATGTTAGCTCCTTAAATTGATGTGAATTGTCCTAAGACCGTTTCAATCGAGGAAAAATTAATATTCTATCGATTGCTTGCTAGATAATTCTTATACGCTATTAATGCGTTATAATGTAATGCGGCTCCTTACCTTCAATCGAACGAACGACATTTTCAGCTGTTCTTACTTGCAACTCCTCTTCTGCTTCCTCTGATAAATAAGCAGCGTGAGGGGTTATAATCACTTCTTCTAGCTTTAATAGCTCGTTGTTTAAATTAGGCGGCTCCTCTAGCAAAACGTCCAATCCTGCACCTGAAATATGCTTCTCCTTAATTAACCGGACTAAATCTTCCTCAACGATAACGCCACCTCGACACGTATTTACGATTAACGCTCCTTTTGGCAAAAGCTTCATTTTTTCGTAATTAAGCATATTTTTCGTTTCTTCCGTTAGAGGAACGTGTAAGCTTACGAGGTGCGATTGCGTCAGTAATTCATCCAACTCAACCGGTGTTACGCCGTATGCTTCAAAAGCGGCTTCATCGGCATAACGATCATGAGCGATGATCTTCACACCGAACGGCTTTAATCGTTTTGCTACTTCCCGAGCAATTTTGCCAAAACCAAGCAGTCCAATAACAGTACTACTTAACCGATGGATCGGAGCTGTGTCCGTTGGGTCCCATTTTCCTTGCTTTGCCTTTTTATTATAAGCAGGCAGTCGACGGAGTAATGTTAAACATAAAGCGAGCGTATGATCACACACTTCTTCCACACAATAATCAGGAAGATTGCTTACAGTAATACCGCGTTTTGCTGCAGCTTGCACGTCGACATGATTAAAGCCCATTCCGAAAGTAAAAATAGCTTTACAATTTTCTAACTCACGCAACAACTCATCCGTCACTTGAAACGCAACTTGAGCAACTAAAGCGTCGGCATATATCCCGAATTCCGCTTTATCCTTTTCAAATGTTGAAGCTGTTGACAGTTTATATTCAATACCATGGCGCTCATATACTTCAAATTCTTTATCGTGTGTTAATCCTGCGTCATCTATTATCCAAACCTTTGCTTTCTTTTGCATAGATCGTTTTCCTCCTTATTGTTCAACAAATATCAATAAAGCAAGCAGCCATTATCCTGGCTGCTCCTAATGCAATGCGCTAACATTAATATAAAAGAGTAAAGCATTCCATTCATGGGATTCCTCTTTTTAAGCAAAATTTCTTCTCAAATGCATAATGTAAACCGTTTGCATGTCTTACAGTTGGATTGTTTGAATAATATCTTTTAATACTTTCGCCGATTGTTGCAATTTTTTCCGTTCGTCTGCATTCAATTTTAATTCGATGATTTCCTTTACTCCCGAACGATTAATTACAGAAGGAAGGCCAATATATAAGTCATCCAAATCGTATTCACCGTCTACGTAAACAGAAATAGGAAATACCGTATTTTCATTTCCGAAAATAGCCTTTGTGAGCTTGGCCAATCCCATGCCAATACCATAATGCGTCGCTCCCTTTGTTTCCAATACATGTTGAGCAGCGTCACGCACATGAATAGAAATTTCTTCAAGGGTTGTTTTATCTTCTTGATGAACCATATCCAACACTGGTTTTCCGCCAATTGTGGTTGCACTCCACGCAGCCACTTGAGAATCACCATGTTCTCCAACAATATACCCGTTTACGCTATGTGGATTAACTCCAAAATGTTCTCCAAGCATGTAGCAATATCTTGCCGTGTCTAACACCGTTCCAGATCCAATTACACGGTGCTTTGGCAGTCCTGATAGCTTCCATGTCACATGCGTCATAATATCTACAGGATTAGAAGCTATTAAAAAGATTCCATCAAAACCAGCTGCCATCACCTGTCCTACAATCGACCGGAAAATCTCTGTGTTTTGCTCCACAAAATCAAGCCGTGTAGCATCCTTATTTTGACTCGCACCTGCCGTAATACAAACAATATCTGCATCTGTACATTCCGTATAGTTTCCACTTTTTATAGCAGCAGGTGAATCCGCATAAAACAATGCGTGATTTAAATCCATGGCTTCCCCTTTTGCTTTGTCGCTATTCATATCGATCAACACAATCTCATTTGCGATGGATTGGTTTAAAAGCGCATACGCATACGATGCACCAACTGCTCCGGTCCCTACAATTACTACCTTGTTTTTAGCCATTTAAATCACTACCTTTACCTCTAATATTCGTACGAATAGTACTGTAGCTGTATAATTTCGGTCGTTTTGTCTACTTAATTAAAAAGACTCGGGATCCATAACGATAACGCCGGAACATACGTAATGACTAATATACAAATAATCATCGACACAATAAACGGAATGACCGCAACTGCAATCTTTTCAAATTTAACCCGGCCAACGCTCGAGGCGACAAATAAATTAACACCGAGCGGCGGAGTAACAAATCCTATTGCAAGGTTTGCAACGAGAATAACACCGAAGTGAATCGGATCTACTCCTACCGATGTAACAACAGGCAAAAGAATTGGAGTTAATACAACGAGTGCAGAAATCGTATCGATAAACATACCAACTACTAATAAAAGCACATTAATCGTTAGCAAAATGATAACCGGACTATTAGAAAACCCAGTAATAAAATTAGCAATGCTACCAGGAATTTGTTCCAAAGTCATAAAGTAAGCAAAGGATACAGATAACCCGATAATAATCATCGTCGTTGCATTTATAACAACTGCTTCAAGAAACCCGTCAAATATCGTTTTCCATTCCAGCTCTTTATAAACAAACTTTCCAATAATAAGCGCATAGACTGCTGCTACTACTGCGGCCTCTGTCGGTGAAAAAATTCCGCCGTAAATACCACCGAGTATAATAACGGGAATTAACAACGCCCATTTCGCCTCGTTTACTGCTTTCATTAAATCTTTAAAGTTAACCTTTGTTACTGTATCCGGTTTATAGCCCCGTTTTTTAGACATAATAAAGGACAATAGAAGCAAGACGCCACCAATCAGCATCCCCGGCAAAATCCCAGCCATAAACATGCTACCTACAGAGACACTCCCAATAACACCATATAAAACAAACGGAATACTTGGTGGAATAATTACTCCGATAGAACCAGCAGATGCCGTAACAGCCGCTGCAAATCCACCGTCATACTTTTTTGCAACCATTGCTGGTATCATAAACCCGCCAATTGCTGCAACCGTTGCCGGTCCCGAACCAGAAATCGCCGCAAAAAACATACAAGCTGTAATTGTAACGAGGGACAAGCCACCTGTCATCCAACCTACCATTACAGTTGCTAAATCGAGTAACCGTTTGGATACACCACCCTTTCCCATTAATATACCGGCCAGCATAAAAAATGGAATGGCTAGCAACGGAAAAGAGTCCAGTGCTGTAAAAGCTTTTTGTGCAATTATATCCAATGGTAGCGTCGTCCCAAAGTAAATAGCAACTAGTGCGGAAACACCGAGTGAAATAGCGATTGGCACGCCAATTAACAAGCAAATAAATAACGTTCCAAACAATAATCCTACTGTCATTACATCGATTCCCCGCTTTCCAGTTTGTCATAGTTGCTTTTAGAAATTTTAATAAGCTGCTGTATTAAACGGATAGACATACCTGCGCCGCCGATTGGGATAGCGAGAAAAGGAATCCAGAAAGGAATTTGTATCGCTGGTGAAACTTGTCCATTTCGTAAGCTATCTAGCACGAGCTTTGTGCCAAATACCGCTAAAAATAATGCAAGCAAAAACCAAATAATAACCGAAACCATCTCTAATATTTTACGAATCGTTCCATGAAACAAATTTATAAACGCTTCTACACGAATATGTTCTCTTAATTTCACCGCATAGCTCGCACCTATCCATACTTGAAAAACATGAATATATCTAGCTGCTTCCTCTGTCCAGCTCGGGGCATTTTGTAGTACATAACGCCCAAATACTTGACTTGCTATGAGGGCAACCATTAGGACGAGCGTCCAAACTAATACTATTTCTTCCAGTCGTGCAAACCTTTTAGCCATGCTGCACATCCTTTTCTTTATAAGTATTCGAAAAAAACGTGTAAATTCTCCAAACTATCTTTACCTATTTCAAACGTTTTTATAGCTTCATCGCAGTGCCCTTTTTACTTAAAGCTGCACTGAGAAATTCACTTGAAATATAAGTGATGAGGCAATTCAAAAACAATTAAATAACCGTACCACCTATTACCAAAAATTCTGCACATGAGGAAAGAAGGGAAATCAGTACCTACTGATTTCCTCCTCAATTGATGCATATGAATGCGATTTATTATTCGTTTGCTGATAATGCTTTATTCACTAAATCCTCACCGAGCTCTGGAGTGTACTTATCGTAAACTGGTTGTACCGCTTCACGAAACGCCTTTTTTTGTTCTGGCGTAAGCTCATTTACTTGCATGCCTTCCTCTTTCAAGATTTCTAACCACTCTGAATCTTGTTTCTGTGCGATTTCTCGTTGCTCTGTACGATATTCCTCTGCTTTTTCCATTACAAGCTCTTGTAAGTCTTCTGGTAAGTTATTGTAAAAATCGTTATTCATTAACAAAATTGTTGCTGCGTAAAAATGGCTGCTTAACGTTAAGTAATCTTGCACTTCATAAAACTTGTTCGTATATAATAATGAAATTGGCTGTTCCATTGCATCATACGTTCCTTGTTGAAGTGCTGTATACAATTCCCCAAAAGCAAATGGAGAAGCATTCGCACCAAATTGCTTAAACGTATCTGTTTGAAGCGGGTTTTCCATTGTACGGAATTTTAATCCTTTTAAATCTTCTGGTGCTTCGACTGGTCCTTCGTTATTTGAAATATGGCGGAACCCATTCTCTGCATATACTAAACCTTTTAAATCATTATTTGAAAGCTCATCTAATAACTTTTGACCCATCTCTCCATCAAGTGCTTTATAAGCCGCTTCGTAATCATCAAATAAAAACGGAAGGTCAAATACCATAAACTTTTTATTAAAAGAGGAAACTGCCGCAAGTGCTGGTATTGTCATTTCTACATTCCCTAGCTGTACCGCTTCAACTGCTTCTCGATCTGAACTATAAAGTGATCCGTTTGGAAAAAGCTCCACAGTCAAACGGCCATCAGATTCTTCTTCCAATTTCTTTTTAAAATTTTCCGCCGCTAAATGCGTTGACTGCTCTTCTGATACGAGATATGCGAGTCGAATTGTGTAATTATCTCCGCTTTCTCCACCTTCTCCATCACTTGATGAACTGCCACCATCTGGACGTCCACATGCCGTTAATACTAAAATAGATACGAGTAATAGTGTAATAATTTTCTTCATTTTATTTAAAGCCCTCCTCAAGATATATGTAATTATTTAATTGCTAACATTATTTCGATAATTACGTAAAATGACATGACTCTGATGAACCGGGCAAACTGGCATGTCGATTATACGATTATTACTACTTAAATGCAGCTAGGGTTACTTTTTTAATGATACAAGATTGTTTTCTCAACGTGTCGGCGGTAATTATTTGATCATTTATAAGCCGTATTGTAGTCTATAAATACAGGTTTTTAAAACGTGTGGACGGTACATTTAATAGGGGTCAATGAATGAATGTAATGTAATGTAGCAATCGCTTTCAATTCACTCGTATAATCTGTATGAAGCAACACTCCTTTTACGTATAACAGTATACTGTATACAACATAATAAATTAATTCTCCTCATTTGTAAACAGGTTTTTACATGTTTTATTTTACAAGTCGTTCAAACTGTAACCCAACAAAACAACTTCCCAGCGTTTTCAACAGTATTTATCGAAGTTTCATTAGTATTTGTTAACATTCTTTTGAATTTTAGCCGAATCGAACAACTAAAACACCCCTCTCTCTGCAAAAGCGTTAAAGAAAGGGGCAGCATCCTTTTACACATATATTCGACACTCGCATGTTTATTATATTCCCTACATGTGTAATGTGCTTACAGTATATCGGACAGATTTTGCTGGGCTTCCTGTACTTGCTGCCGAACATCATGCAATTGCTCGAATGCTTGCTGAAATTGGGCATTCTTAGTAATATCCCATCCAGCATCCTCCTGAATACGTCGAAGCACATGCTCAGCTTGCTGTAATTGTTCATCCGCTTGATTTAAAACACCTTCATCCGAGCCTTGCGCTTGAAGAACAGCCCCTTGAGCACTTTTGATTTGTTGGCTTGCTTGTTGTAATTGATTATGCACATCTTGCCGCATCTACGATACCCCTCCTTTATGGCTACTCTCCATAGAATAACCGTTGAAGGCAACTTTTATGAATTCAAAATAAATGGAAAATGTTTCACAAACTCAACTAAGTCCTGTTCTCGGTTTCTTGAATCAATGGTGCTTGAATTGTGAAATTCAAACAAATCGGTATAATAGTATTAAACGATTGTAGATAACGGTATGCGATTGTGAGCGATACGAAACCGAATCAAATAGGACGGTCTTTGCATTGCTAGCTAAATTTCATTCAATACGTGCGCTTGACTATAACCTTTTTGCTTTTAATGGTACAATTTAGCTATAAGAATTACTTTTGAATTTATTATGAATCTTACTATGCTAATGAAATTCATATTAAACACTGTAGAGGAGAGGAAAATATGCAACAAAAAGAACAATTTGAAAAAATAAAGAATGGTAAAGGATTTATTGCTGCTTTGGACCAAAGTGGAGGAAGTACACCGAAAGCACTTGCTGCATATGGTGTTCCAGAAACTGCTTTTAACAATGAGGAGGAAATGTTTGACCTCGTTCACAAAATGCGTACACGAATCATCACTTCACCAGCTTTTGATCCCGAATACATTTTAGGTGCAATTCTATTTGAGCAAACAATGGATAGCAAAATCGAAGGAATATATACAGCAGATTACTTAGCTGAAAAGAAAGGGATTGTTCCTTTTCTAAAAGTTGATAAAGGCCTTGCTGACGAATCAAATGGTGTACAAATGATGAAGCCAATGCCAGATTTGGATGAATTACTAAAGCGTGCGAATGAGCGTAATATATTTGGAACTAAAATGCGCTCTGTTATAAAGCAAGCAAATCCAGAAGCGATTAAAGCAGTCGTTGATCAGCAGTTTGAGGTTGGAAAACAGATCATTGCTGCAGGACTCGTACCTATTATCGAGCCGGAAGTGGATATTCATAGCCCAGAAAAAGAGAAATGTGAAGAGCTAATGAAAGCAGAGATCCTTGATCACTTAAATAACTTGGGTGAAGATGAGTTTGTTATGTTAAAGCTGTCGATACCAACAAAAGCGAACTTATACAAGGAGCTTATTGATCATCCAATGGTTATTCGTGTCGTTGCATTGTCTGGTGGGTACTCTACAGAAGAAGCAAATGAAAAGCTAAAGGCAAATGACGGTTTAATTGCTAGCTTCTCCAGAGCATTGAGTCAAGACTTGAATGTTAACCAAACGGACGATGAATTTAATGCGAAACTTAAAAGTGCTGTTAAGTCTATTTACGAAGCATCTATTTAAATACAAAAAGCAAGCAGACGCACATGTGTCTGCTTGCTTTTTTTCTTACACGATCCTTTACTTACTTTTATAGTACTGATCCTATTTGTACGGTTTGCGTTCATGTATTTAGTGCCTTTTCCATCGAAACGACTTCTAATTTGACCCCGTTATCACGATATAAGTGCTCTTCATCATATACACGGTAGCCTAGCCGCTCATACAATGCTATGTTTTTAGCAACCATTTTTCGGACCTTGCAGCGACTATAGACCTTTCCAGCTTTACTTGCATATTCTTCTACCGATCCAATTAGGCTCTTTGCTATCCCTTGCCCTTGCTTTTCAGGGAGCACGGATAATCGATAAAAATAAACGTCTTCTTCCCTTAGACGAAATCGAATCATACCTACAGGTGTTCTATCTATATATGCGAGTAAAGCTTGCTCTTGCTTTTGCAACCCTTCTTCTATAGATGCCAACGATTCCTCTAAGGCTGTTGAAGGTGGCGTTTCATTTTTATACGTTTTAAAAGCCTGCATCATTAAACTGTAAATAATTGGAGCATCTGAGCGTGTAGCTTTTCGTACCTTCACCGCACGTTCTCCTTTCTAATTCCAAGCAGGTATTTGCCAGTATTATAATTCATTTATATGATCGTACCACTGATCCTTTGTTCGTGCACGGGTCTAGGCGCTTAATTAGCTACACTCTAAGTATTACTGCTCCAAAATGTTTAGAACAAAACTCCACGCTTCACGGTTCGATAGCTCCTCAACGGGCACTTTCATATTAGCGCCTAAGTAAACGGTTCTCCCTTCGATCGCAACAACCATCGCTTGAATAATTGGGTCACTATCATTTTTCTGGTACACATCTCCAATTCTTGGCATTCCTTTTGCTTGCGACCCGTTCTTCTCTACTTGCATTCGCTCAGCCACAACGTTTGGTACGTGCTCGTGTATGTGCTTCGAGTCCGCCTTTTGTAAATCAATCTTCGTTGCCCCGTCCTCTAACCCTGGAACCATTACCCAATATTCATTATGCTTAATGCCATTTTCCTTATTACTAATCACCCCATTTTTCTCAATAGAAGATACCATTTCGATCGCATGTAAATGGTGGTGATCTAAGGAATCTGGCATCGGATTAATAACTAAAATATAATCACCAACCTTTGCCTTAACGTCTTTACGCAACGTATACCGTTTATAATTACAGACAAAGCTATCTAAGTGCTGTGGTTTATATAGATCTATTTCTTTCGCTGTTGCCAGCTGTTGTTCGAGATCCTCAAGCCGTACGAGGTGAATTGACTGTTTAAAAAAAGGCTTTACTGTATAAACCTTATGCAATTGGTTGTTGTAGTAAACAAACTGTCCTCTTTTCACATTCAAAAGCTTCAAAAAAAAACCTCCTTTGTATTGCTTTTCAAAAAACACACTTAAAAATAGAAGCATACGTTTGTTAAGAACGATTATTGAACACTGTTTATCCGAAGAGCTTTCCATTTCTGTCAATATATTTTCTTTGGTTCAATCTTTTCACGAGAAGTTTTTTAAAACACAAAGACTTGCTGCTAAAAGCTATTTCACTCGCTTTCTTTCACCGTTTTATAAAAGGAGACTGCCATTAAAATAACAATAATGGAAAAAGGTAGTGCAGCAATAATAAGCATGTTTTGAAAGCCACCAATTCCACCGAAATACATCACAATCGCAGCCATTGCTGATAAAGTGAGCCCCCATATAATTTTCACTGTATTTGCCGGATTCAACTGCCCCCCTGTACTAAACATACCTAAGACAAACGTAGCAGAGTCAGCAGATGTAATGAAAAAAACAGCTATTACAAAAACAGTTACAAACGACATCAGCGTTCCGAGCGGGTAATGCTCATACATGCCAAATGTGACGGTTTCTGTAGCCAATGTTGACAGCTTCGTAATACCCCGTTGCTCTAAGTCAATCGCAGATATGCCAAAAACAGAAAAGAAAATAATCGTCACAAAAGTAGGTGCTAGGAGTACTCCCGCAATAAATTGCCTAATTGTCCTTCCTTTTGATACACGGGCAATAAACATCCCTACAAATGGTGCCCAAGAAATCCACCACGCCCAGTAAAAGATCGTCCAATCATTAATCCACTGTCTCTTTTCTGTATGAACAGGCTTTAAATCAAAGCTCATTTCAATAAAATTGCCAAAATAATTGCCGATCGTAGTGGTAAACATATTTAAAATATACATGGAAGGACCTACGATGAATAATGTGATTACGAGGAGTATCGCAACAATCATGTTAATCGTGCTTAAATATTTAATCCCTTTTCCAATTCCAGTCCAAGCAGATAAAATGAATAACCCTGTAGCAATAACTAGGATAAGTAATTGAAACCAAAATGTTTTAGGCGCTTGAAATAAAAAGGATAATCCACTATTAATTTGCGCAGACCCAAAGCCAAGTGTTGAAGCAACACCGACAATAGTAGCAAAAATAGCAAGCGTATCGATGACACTCCCAGCTTGTCCACGCATAAGCTTTTTCCCAAATATCGGCTCTAATGTTGCACTTATTAACCCCGATGAACCTTGATGGAACTTAAAATAAGCAAGTACAAGCCCTACAATAGAATATAGTCCCCAACCATGAAAGCCCCAATGAAAAGCAGCATACTGAAAGGCTTCTACAATCGCTTGATCGGTTCCCGGTTCTGCGTTTGGAGCGCTTTTGAACGCATGAGAAATCGTTTCCGCTGTTGTAAAAAACATAAGACCTATACCCATCCCAGCACTAAATAGCATCGCAAACCAAGCCGTTAAACTAAACTCGGGCTTATCATCCTCTTTCCCTAGCTTAATACTACCGAAACGAGAAAACATTAAATAAATGCACAATACAATCATTGCAATGATGACAAACATATAAAACCATCCGAACCGGTTATATATAAAAACAGTCATAGAGCTAGTCAGTTGATTTAAATTTTCAGGAGCTATAGACCCCCAAAGAACGATCGCAACACATATAATTACTGCGTACCAAAACACATTCGTAATATGCAATGAAATCCCCCCATCCTTTATCGTTAGGATGAGCAAGATCGTCTAAAGCAATTCATTTTATATAAAAAAAGTCCGTACTGGAAACTACAAGTGCCTCACTTCATTTTGTTTTAAATTTAGTGGCTAAAAACGAAAAAAGAAGGCAAACATAATTCGTTTGCCTTCCTCTTTTAAAACTTATAATAAAAATGGCTGTAAAGCTAGTAAGATCCAGTAGCTTCAGCATGGCCAACTGTTTTTTCGTCTAAGCCAAGCAACTCATCCGTTAAAGCTTGAATTTCTTGAAAAAGCGCTCGATCGTCTGCCAACGACTGCCCATACGATGGAACCATCTCTTTTATTTTCGGCTCCCATTCTTCCATACGCTCTGGGAAGCATCGCTGCAATACATCAAGCATGACATGAACAGCAGTGGAAGCACCCGGAGAAGCACCGAGTAATGCAGCAATCGAGCCGTCTGCAGCACTAACTACTTCGGTACCAAACTGAAGCGTCCCTTTGCCACCAGCCTCTGTATCTTTAATAACTTGCACACGCTGTCCGGCTACAATTAGCTCCCAATCAGAATCTTTTGCATTCGGTATAAACTGACGTAGCTCCTCCATGCGCTGCTCTTTCGATAGCATAAGCTGTTTAATTAAATATTTCGTTAAGGCCATTTGTTTTGCGCCAGCTGACAGCATTGTCAAAACGTTATACGGCTTCACTGAAGTGATTAAATCAAAAATCGATCCGGTTTTTAGGAACTTCGGTGAAAAGCCAGCAAATGGTCCAAATAATAACGACCGTTTATTATCGATATACCTTGTATCCAAATGTGGCACAGACATTGGCGGTGCGCCAACAGGAGCCTTGCCGTATACTTTTGCATGATGCTGCTCAACGACATCAGGATTGTTGCAAACCATAAATAGACCGCTTACCGGGAAGCCGCCAATATTTTTAGCTTCTGGAATACCGGACTTTTGCAATAAGTGCAAACTCCCGCCTCCAGCACCGATAAAGACAAATTTCGCCGTATGGTGCGTAATTCGGCCACTTTCCATATGAATAACTTCTAATTCCCATAAGCCACCATGCGTACGTTTAATATCCAACACATTGTGCTTATAATGAATATTTACGTTTTCATTTTCCAAGTGATCGAACATGATCCGTGTCAGTGCGCCAAAATTAACATCTGTGCCTGTATCCATTTTTGTTGCCGCAATTGGTTCGTTACTTTCGCGTCCATCCATCATAAGAGGAATCCATTGCTTTAATTGCTCCGGATCATCGGAAAATTCCATCCCAGCAAACAAAGGATTTTGTGAAAGCGCCTCATACCGCTTTTTTAAGAACTGTACGTTTTCTTCTCCATGTACATAACTCATATGCGGCAAGGACATAATAAAGTCCTCGGGCTTGCGCAAACGACCATTCTTTACGAGATACGACCAAAATTGCTTAGACAACTGAAACTGTTCATTAATCTTTAATGCTTTGCTTATGTCTACAGAGCCATCCGGATTTTCTTTCGTATAATTAAGCTCACATAATGCTGCATGTCCTGTTCCTGCATTATTCCACTCGTTCGAGCTTTCCTCACCAGCAGCTGCTAATGTTTCAAAAACGGTAACCTTCCAGTCCGGTACTAACTCTTTTAAAAGGATCCCTAAAGTCGCACTCATAACCCCGGCACCAATTAATATAATATCTGATTCTGTTGGTTTATCGTACATTTTACCATATCCTTATTTCATATAATTATTTATTGTGCAATCTAAAGAAAGGATGTACATTACCTGCCCATCCATCGCTATTGTCTGGACAAATTTCGTCATCCATTACTTATATACCAATTATACATAATAATAGTTTAATAAAGCACTTCATAGACTATAGTATTTATTAATAGTATGTAATAAATAAAAGTTATACGATTGGACTTCTTGTAAACAAAGCTTAGATTCCTGTGGACCTTCGACCGGTGCCTTTCGTACAAAAGTCTACATGTAGCCCGATTTTCGCTAATTAATCCGTTAATGGAATTGTGAATGTTTCCTCACTGCCAGGAGTAGGTAAACTCCCGTCTAGACCGTCTACTAATAAAACATTGTTTACAACAAGACTTTCTGGCGTACCGTCTATCTGTTTAAATTTAAACGTATACACTTCATGCGCATTAGGGGGAATTTTTTCCATATGAGGAAACGACTCTGTTCCTTCTCCTTTATCCGTCTGCAAGGTTAATGTACCCGAACTTCCCCAGCCAAAGGCTACACTATACTTTTCATTTGTATTTTCCACACGCATCTCTACATGGTAGCCATCACTTTACTTTTCAATTGTAAAATCAGAAAACACTAGATTACTTGTAATAAAAGGTTCAATATGTGTCAAATCAAAATTCGAGTCATTACGTACATTTGCACTACTCAGCATTTTCTCGTCATCAGCAGTTAATTCTTTGATAACTTCTGCCTTAACCTCTTCCTTCAATTCACTTTTAACTTCCTCTCGAATTTCCGCTTCTGTTTTCGTGCTCTCCTTTGCCGAACAGCCTAACACACTAACTGTAAGAACTATGAGGATTACTGCTACAAACTTATACCGCATCATATTCAAGTGCTCCTTCTTCTATAAGTTTCTTCGTTTTTTCTATATCTAATTTCGATACTTTATGTTTTGGCACATAGTTCATTAAGTACTTCTTTAGCTCGTCTGGATCTGTAATTACCGCTGTCCTTTCGGAGTATACATTCACACTTACCTTTGGATTGCAAAAAAACACAACCCCTTCCACCCATGTTGGAATGCTATTCTGCTTTAAGAATTTGGACAGAATAAACGTTTGTCTACGAACTTGCTTTACCGGGTTTCCCATTTGGTTTGAGTACCTTCCACCGTTACGACCTACTTTATGTTGCGTCCACTTATAATCCGCTTCATTTCCTACAATATTACCTTTATGATTTTTCACTTCTACAATAAAAATTCCGTTTTCAGCAACTACTAAATGGTCGATTTCCGCATTTCCTTCACTCGTATTTATTTGCACAGAGCGAAATACCTTATAACTACTGGGGAGTTCTTGTAAAGCTATTGATGTTCTTTCTTCTCCCTTCAATCCCGATTTAAGAGCTGCATACTTGCGCCAAAAATTAATCCCGATTAGACCAGGAATAAATGGTAACAGATGAAATATTCCATCAAAATGAAATCCTTGGGTGAAGGCGATAAAATAAATAATTGTAGGTATCCAAAACAGGATAGATAACGTCACATATGTATTTGCTTTGCTATAAATTGAATTTTGCTTATATTGTTTTTTTCGCATTATACCCCCTACCTTCCATGAAATTTGCATCAGAAGCAAACGATACTAAATCTATTATACGATACAAATTGCCCTTTTGTTACTATTTGTCGAAAGATGATTGAGCCAAGTATTTGTGGGTGTTATTTTAAGAAGTTAAAAAACCTCTCTTTGTATTCGTTACTATTAGTATTGATTCCTACCGACCGCAGAGATATACACTACGGTTTCCGTGGGCACGGCCTCACCCTCCTCTAGAAAATCAACGGTGTTATTCATGTGTATATCGTTCGAAGTGTTAGATTCGTGCATCTGTTCCCCCACAAACACTTTACTCATACTCGAAAGATACTCTAACTACAACCTACCAGAAGAAAAGAAGAGTATAGCAATACTCGCAAATTATAAACCAAGAAATACGTTCGTTAAAGCAAAGAAAAACTAAACAGTGCAGCAGGAGCGATACGCTTCTTACATACGCCGTTTAGTTTCGTTTTTTCACTTACCGCCATTTCGCAGCAACAAAGGGTATTATTAGCACAAGTTCGATGAACCTATTGAACCGTTCACTCTTACTATATATATCGGATAAAACATAATTCACTGTAATCCTACCAGCCGCGATCTGACATTCTTTCTTCCGTACGTAATGAAGCAATCTCAAGCCCTTTCATTGCGGCTCCTAAATCCTTTGAAAGCTGACCAATTAACTCATAATCTTGGAAATTTGTCGTTGCTTGAACGATTGCTTTCGCGAACCTTTCTGGGGAATCCGATTTAAAAATACCAGATCCTACAAATACACCATCTGCACCTAGCTCCATCATTAATGCCGCGTCTGCTGGTGTCGCCACACCGCCTGCTGCAAAGTTAGCAACCGGGAGTCTGCCTGCTGCTTTAATTTGCTTCAATATTTCATACGATGCACCAAGGTTTTTCGCTTCTGTCATCAGCTCATCGTCATTCATACGTACTACTTTACGTACTTGTGCATTCACTTTACGAAGATGACGAACCGCCTCCACAATATTGCCGGTTCCTGGCTCGCCCTTCGTACGGAGCATTGAAGCACCTTCACCAATTCGACGAGCTGCCTCGCCTAAGTCACGGCAACCGCAAACAAATGGTACATTGTAATCGCTCTTTAAAAGGTGAAACTCCTCATCTGCTGGCGTTAACACTTCACTTTCATCCAAATAATCGACATTCATTGCTTCAAGCACACGTGCTTCTGAAATATGACCGATTCGAACCTTTGCCATAACCGGAATAGATACTGCTTGCATTACCGCTTCAACAATTCGAGGATCGGCCATTCGTGCAACACCACCAGCAGCGCGAATATCCGATGGAACTCTCTCTAACGCCATTACCGCTACCGCGCCTGAAGCTTCAGCAATCTTCGCCTGCTCTGGATTGATTACGTCCATAATGACGCCACCATTTGTGATTTCCGTAAAACTTTTCTTGTTTCCCATTTATATCACTCCACTCAAAGTTGTGTTTTCTCATTCTATTTTTTATTATAGAAAGGAAGTGACACTAATGAAATAGCCAGTTTTGATGAATTTGATGGTATCAGATGCGAAAGCACCGAAGAAAATGATTAATAAGGGGGAATTACTAGGTGGATATGCTAGCTTGTCATTTAAATCGAGCAATAGACATTCCGTTATATGAACAATTGTACGATTTTATTAAAAAGGAAATTACAGAGGGGCATTTAGCGTATGGCTCAAAGTTACCTTCAAAACGGAAGCTTTCTGAGTTCTTAAAGGTTAGCCAAAATACGGTAGAAAATGCTTACGGACAATTAATAGCGGAAGGGTATATCGAAGGGGTGCCTCGCAAAGGCTACTTCGTTTTAGCTTATGAGGACTTGGAGTATGTCCAAACAGAGACACCATCTGCTCATGAGAAAACAGTCGAACATAAAGATACTGCGTATTACTTTCACCCGAGTCGTATTGACACCGAAAGCTTCCCATTTGCCCAATGGCGTAAATATGCTAGAGATACGATTGACCAAGCACACCATTCCTTGCTATTGCTCGGAGATAAACAAGGCGAATTGGAATTACGAAAGCAGATTGCGAATTATTTGTATCACGCTCGTGGTGTGAAGTGTTCAGCAGATCAGATTATTATTGGTGCCGGAAGCGATATCCTTTTACAGCAGCTCATCCTTCTGTTTGATAAACAGACTGTTTATGGCGTGGAAAATCCAGGATACCACGTAATTTTACACATTTTAGAAAGCTATCAAAACACCGTACAGCCTTTAGAAGTTGATGCAGACGGCGTCAAAATACAATCAATCGAAAAAGCGAACATTGATGCCGTTTACGTTACACCTTCCCATCACTTTCCATATGGATCGGTCCTTTCCGTAAATCGTAGAATCAAACTATTAAACTGGGCAGCTGAAAAGGAGAATCGCTATATTATTGAAGACGATTACGATAGTGAATTTCGTTACAGCGGAAAGTCCATTCCTTCCTTACAAAGCATGGATCATCGCGAAAAGGTCGTTTACTTAGGCTCTTTTTCCAAATCACTAATCCCATCGCTACGTATTAGTTATATGGTATTGCCAATGCATTTATTAAAAAAGTATAAGGATAAAGAGCTGTCCTACTATCATTGCTCTGTATCCCGTATCGACCAGCATATCCTTTCGCAATTTATGAAGGAAGGGGAGTTCGAAAAGCATCTCAATCGCATGCGGAAAATTTATCGGCGAAAACTTGAAAAGACATTAGACGTATTAAAACCGTATAAACAGACCGTTGAAGTTATTGGTGAGCACTCTGGGCTTCATATTGTTTTAAACGTAAAAAACGGCATGCAAGAGCAAGAGCTCGTACAAAATGCTTGGAAGGCAGGCATTAAGATTCACCCGCTCTCCGCTTACTTATTAGAAAAAAGGGCGGATCCATTACCAAAAATGATTCTCGGCTTTGCTGGAATTGCCGAAAAGGAATTAGAAAAGGCGCTTACCTTATTACTCGAAAGCTGGGGAATTCGATAAGATGGAGGAGGGGGGGCTTGCTTAGCCCAACCCGTTATTCAGTGTATTCACTATGCTCCGACAATGATTACATAAATAACGGAAACCGATTTCCTCCTCCAAGCTTCACAATACTTGCTCGCAAAAAAACGGCTGGCGGAGGATTATTACCTATTAGAAAACAGTATGTATAGCATTCTGAGGACGCACAGCTAAGCTAGAATGATAGGTTTTTTCTCAAAGAGAGATTACGTCATTTCTTACGATATCCCCCTCGTATATTACGTTGAGGCATTATTTTCCGCCTATTGTTTCTAAATGGTTCTATATCAATAATCGGGTATGTTATACCCGTTACTTTGCACTACAGGCGGACGCTTTCCGCGGGCATGGCTTGAGCCTCCTCGGAAGAAAACCACTTCCTGTGGGGTCTCAAGACGCATGCTTTTCCCGCAGGTGTCGCCGCCTTTCATTCCAAGTAACTCATAAGTGCAATCATTGGTATAAGTGATTGAGTCTCTGTCTGAATAATATGTCAAACATCTTGGACGTTCCGTCATATTCCTAGATAATGGTCTTAGGATTATTTGGGATATTTAGTACAATTCTTATCCCCCTTGCAGGCATAAACATTCGGAAGACTGTTTCCCAGTCTGCGTTTTGACCTTCATACACGCAGGCTGTACACCTTGCTATTCAAACCTGGATGTTAGTAGCTCTAGGGCGGCTGTCAATACAAGGATCGTACTCATAGACGAGGCTGCTGATCAGCGTTCACACTAGGGATATTACAGAGCGTCCAAGAGCTAAGTTCCAATGATTATAAATCGAAAGGAGTGTTTATCCCATGAAGTTATTTGTTGGTTTAGATGTTCGTTTTTTTAATATCAAGGTTTGTATTGAGCACTCGTCTTCACCCCGCAAGAAAATTTGCACGTTTGGTGGATACGCTACTACGCAAAAGCCAAGTTTACACGTACAAAAGGGTCGTAGATATATGAAGCATAAATAGCTTCTAAACCCTTTTATGTTACCAGTACTTTACATATTTTTACTGGTGTTAGTTTTGTGTTGCCTTTTTAATATTTTTTAAGATAATAGTACCTTGATAAACCAATAACTAATTATTTTCTTCTTGACATATTACAGCAGGTCTACACAGTTTAATCGACTTTAAGCTTGCCCGGTTGCAGATACGTGTGCCAATTCAATCGGATCTTTATTGAGCTCCAGATTTTTCTTATGTACTTTTTCTACAATATAGCCCCAGTCATCAAGTACCATTTGAGCAATAACCGGGTCAAACTGTGTGCCTTTTCCCCGCTCTATCTCCTCTCGAATTTTGTTAAAATCCATTGCTTTTCGGTAAGATCGATTCGAGGACATAGCGTCAATTGCATCGGCAACCCCGATTACTCGAGCAATTAAAGGAATTTCCTCTCCTTTAAGACCTGCAGGATATCCTTTTCCATCCCATCGCTCATGGTGATATAGTACCCCATCAATAAATTCAGCTGGAATGCCAAGGCTTTTGCAAATATTAGCCCCTTCTACTGGATGCCTTTTCATCAAACGATATTCTTGATCCGTAAGCTTCCCTTTCTTTAGCAGCACAAGATCGGGCGTCGTTAACTTCCCTACATCATGTATGACCCCTGTTTGATACACCAATTCTTTATCCAATTGAGGGAAAAATTTGCTAATCGTTTTGCTTAGCAACGCCACACGCTGTGAATGCCCCTTCGTATATAAATCTCTTGCTTCAACACTTCGAGATAAACTCATAATCGTATGAATTTGCTTTGATTCTTTTTTCGTATTTTGAATCAGCTCTTGTACAACAAGAAAAATTAAAAAAATCATAATTAAAAATGATGTTAAATGATCGAGTAATACGACCATGTTTTCAGAGTGAGATATATCCTTTGTCATAAGTAAAAATAATAGCACCGAGCTAGTTGCTGCAAAGAAATAGAGCTTTCGATTTTTAAATAACAGTGATAGGACCGGGACAAGTAGAAAAAGACCACTTAGCGCCACTTCTCCCATTAGCAAATAAGCACTTGAAACAAGAGTTAACGCATTACAAACAATAACGAGCGGTGTAAACCGCTTTAATATAGTGTAATAGGCTAAAAAAGAAGGTATAAATCCAATTATTGCAATAAGTAAGACGAACCAATAGTGATTTGCCGGAGCTACAAAAAAATGTCGCATCGACAGCATAAATCCCCCAAAAAGTGAAGATGCCTGACCAGCTAGTATAATTTTTCTCATCACTCTGCACGCTCCTTTTGATATGTATCTATGTTTATACAGATCGTTTTTATGTATTGGTTAAAAGACTTTCTTCTACCCCATTTTCCAGTTGTACTAGGTAAATATAAAAACGAGCAGCTTTATTGCCTGCTTCATTCTATCAATGAGCACTGTCTGAGAGAGCATGCGTTGCGCATAAAGAAAGCGCTTACCAATGTTTTCTTAAAAATTATATTCAAGATTACTTATCATCCATATTTATTATACTAAATAGCTTTTTGAACTGTATATACTATTTTATCGGTAAAAACCTTTTTATATGTAGCTCTTTTTTTAAAATTGAATTAAGCTGTGCTTTACAACGTACGCACGAGAATCAAAAATGTACGTACTCTTACTTAGCTAACGAGTAATCGTAGGAATTGACCATCTGCATGCATTCATACGATAGTTCGCCACTCCACAGCAACGATATCTTTATTACTATAAAAAAAACAGTACTTTCACCTCTAATTTTCATATGGATAACTAGAGTGGAAGTACTGTTTCAACTTTTACTTATTCTTATTCATTATATGAACTATTCGTAATTTCACCATTCTTTAGTACGATCTTTTCATCTTTTAGTACACGTAAATCGGTACATGGATTTTCATTTAATAGTAACAAATCGGCTTTCTTTCCTTCCGCGATTATCCCTCTATCATCGATTCCTAAGCAAGCTGCCGCAATAGATGTTGATGATTTTATTACATCAATTGGCTTCATGCCAGCTTCTTCCATAATACACAGCTCTTCAAAATAATATTCAGGCGGTGTGCCTGCAGATCCGCAATCCGTCCCTGTTGCAATATTTACTCCGAGCTCTACCGCTTTTTTCAGCATATCCATATGTGGACCAGTTACTTCTAACGCCTTTTCTTGTGCGAATGCAGGGATCTGATCATATGTGGATAATCTGCGCATAACCGCCATTGTTGGTACGAGATACATGCCTTTTTCTTTCATTAACTGGAGCGCCTCTGTATTCGCATATATACCATGCTCAATTGTCGTTACGCCAGCTTTAATGCAATTCATTATCCCTTCAAGCCCATCCGCATGAGCAGCTACTCTTTTGTTTTTATTATTCGCTTCTTCTACAGCAACGGCAATTTCATCAAAGGTTAGCTGTGTATTCCCAGGATCTTCCCCTTCTGTATAAATGCCACCTGTAGCCATCAATTTAAGTAAATCTGCACCTTCTTTTAGCACCGTACGTGCAGCCGTGCGAACACCGTCGACGCCGTCCGCTTCTCGCCCTAGGCTATACACATGGCCTCCAGTAATACTAATCGATGTCCCTGCACTTACAATCGTCGGCCCTTTTAATAACTGGGAATTAATTGCGTCTCGGACGTGTAACACGGTTCGATCGGGAGAACCAACATCTCGTACCGTCGTAATACCGAGCTTTAAATAATCTAACGCATGCTTATACGCCCGTAAAGTTACCGCGTCATTTTCTAAATGCTCTATGACCGGCATCGGATCCGGACTGCCATCCCACACTAAATGCACGTGTGCGTCGATTAACCCTGGCATTACGTATTTCCCTTTTGCATCAATAATTTTATCCCCTGATTCCGTTTCAACAGTACCTTGTCCAATTGCTGTTATCGTATCGCCTTCGATAACGATGTAGCTATCTTTTATAACATCACGATCAATTCCATTAATTAAATGACAATCTTTTATTATTACTCTCACGTTTATTCTCCTCCAACTACACATGTAAAGCTTTTATTTTGTAAAGAACGCACCCGCATTTTCTGTATCCGAATGTTTCGTAAGCAGGGATACAACTACTAATAAAATAAGAGAAGTTGCCGCACCTACATAAATCGTCGGTATCGATGAATTTACACCAAACTGCCAAATTAATGTAGAAAGTAATCCCCCAGCAATGGACGCGACTGCGCCTTTATACGTAGCACCTTTCCATACAAACGCTGCAACAATCGGGAAAAACACGCCCGCACCATAAACCGTATAACCGACAAGCATAAAGCCTAAAAACGTTTCAAACCATAAAGCACCTGCAAGGCCGATAAGCCCAAGCACGACAACGGAAAGCCGCGTAATAATTAAAATTTGCTTATCTGTTGCATCTTTATTAATAAAGCGACTATATAAATCCTTTGAAATATTCGTCGCCGGTGACAGTAAATACGAATCCGCTGTAGACATGACAATAGACAAAATGGAAATTAACAAAATCGTCCCAACAAAAGGATGTAATAAATCTGTCGCAATAATGTAAACGGCTAAATCAGGATTAATATCTGGGAACATAACAGCAGAAGAAACAGCAATTACAAAAACTAAGAGCATAACCGTTACGCCACCAATTAAGCCAAAAGTAGCTCCCTTTCTTGCAACCGACTCCGATTTAGCAGAATACATACGTTGGTATAAGTTCTGATCGACTGTTGCGAGCATTAAAAACGGCAACGCTATTCCTAACGCACCAACAAGACCAAGCCCACCTGTAACTTCAAAGTGCGTAGACGACAAGTTCGCCTCCCAACCAGAAAAGCCTCCCGCAGAACTAAATGCAATTGGCGCTGCGATAATTAACCCAATTAGTAACATTGCATACTGTAAAACATCCGTATATGCTACCGAATACATCCCGCCGAGAACGGTATAGAAAATAACGAGTAACGCACCAATAATTGCCCCGACTTTTGGATCAATATTTGTCACGGCCTCCAAAATATAGGACATTGCTTTTATTTGCGAACCAACAATACCAGTAAAAGCGATAATAATCGTTATGGAACCGATTATTTTTGCGATTGGCCCATAGCGTAGCTCCAATAAATCGGGAACTGTATAAAGATCCAAACGACGCAGCTTTTTAGAGATTGCAATAACGATTGAAATAGCAGCCGTTCCCCCAGCAACCCACCATAATGCGCCAAAGCCGTTCGAGTAGGAGATATTCGCATGCCCAACGACCGTACCAGCACCGAGCCAACCAGCAATGATCGTACCGGTCAGAACAGGAAGCGTTAACCCTCTACCTGCAACCAAATAGTGATCCGAATCTTTCGCCTTTCCTGCCCCAACAATACCGATCACAACTAAAATAATTAAATAAATAATAATACCGACTATAAAAACACTCATAAACAACGCTCCTCCTTAGGAATATAAAGATTGGGAAAAATTAGAATAATTTCGATATACATTTCTATTTAAGCCTTATACATATAAAATTACTTTTGATTGAATCCCCCTTTTTACTTAGTGACAAGCACTTGTACGATTACGATGAAAGCACTTACGCGAAAATGTATTATTTTTTATATTATCACGATCAACCAATTTGTCTAATATATTAATTGATTTATAGTAATATCAAATATATATTAGTCTAAAATAGTAGACGCTATTTGTGAGCTTCAATAAAACAATAATGGAGTGGTTTGGTTGCAAATTCATCAATTAAAATACTTTATAGCTGTAGCCGAAAATCTACACTTTGGTCAAGCAGCAAAACAATTAAACATTTCTCAGCCACCATTAAGTCAGCAAATTATGAAGTTAGAAGAAAGCTTAAAGGTACAATTGTTCAATCGAACAAAGCGGAAAGTAGAATTGACAGACGCAGGACGTGTATTTTTACAGGAAGCGTATAAAATAATTGAACAAATTGAAGCTACAGCTTATAAGATTCAACAGCATTCAAACGGAGAAACAGGCGAGTTAACGTTAGGCTATTCGAGTTACGCTATTTTTGACGTATTGCCGATAGTTTTACGTGAATTTTATGCACTTTATCCAACTGTTAATGTAAAACTAAAGCATTTAAGTACCGCGAAACAATTAGAGGCCTTTAAAAACTCCGACATTCAAGTTGGCTTATTATGCCCACCGATAGAACAAAAACAGTTAACCCTAGAGTATATTTATGACCAACCTTTCATCGTTGCATTACCAGCTACGCATCCGTTGGCAAAGCAAGACGGCGCTTCAATCGACGTGAAAGACCTCGCACAAAGCCCGTTCATACTTACTCCCCGGGATATTGGAACAGGGTTTTATGACGCTATTATAAACATTTGCTTTGAAGCAAACTTCAGCCCAAACATTATCCAAGAAGTAAACGAATTACATGAACTCATATCGTTAGTTTCTACTGGGCTCGGCGTCTCCATCGTGCCAGAATCGCTCAACCAATATAAAAAAAGCAACGTCATCTTTAAAAAGCTAAACAATGACCAGTTTAAAGTCGACACTGCGCTTGTTTATAAAGAGAGCGAAACGTCCCCGGTTGTATTTAACTTTATTAAGCTCGTGAAAAATGTATTGAAGAAAGTATAGAGGGAGAAATAGCAAGCCACTGAAAAAGTCTTCACATACTTGTATATTAGCCGAAAGTCGTTGATTTCAATGAAATGCGGACGCGTTCCGTTGGCATGGCGAGAGCCGCTTCCCTCGCTAGAATCCGTCCAGGGTCTTCTGCTCATGCTTGTTGAGGCTGGAGTCGCCGCCTTCCACTACATTCAACTGGGAGCTCGTATTTTTGAGAACGATGAAGCCCATTAAAAGTTAACTATTCAAAGCAGCGAAAGGGTTTCTACAAGAGCAATCAAAAAAATGCTCGATAAGCAGTCTATCATTTCGATGAAACAACGAAAGAAAAAAATCATTCATAACGAATGATTTTTTTCTGCAGTGCGAGACGCGAAAGCTATTTATTTTTAATGACCACTTCGTCGACATTCAGATTTCTACGTGTTTGCATCGCAGCGATTATAATATCAGCAACGTCGGCCGGATCCATCATGTGCTGGATATCCGATTCTTTATAGATACCATCCCAGAACGGCGTCTTCATTCCACCCATATAAGCAGCCAACACGCGTACTGCAGAATCCTTCAACTCAGCTATTACACTTTCGGTAAACCCTTTAACGCCAAACTTACTCGCACAATAAACCGATTCATTCACTTTTCCTTCCAAGCCTGCAGTGGAAATCACATTTACAATCGTTCCTTCGTTTCTCTCTTTCATCGCTGACAGTACGGCCTGCGTGCAATAGATCGTACCCTTTAAATTTATATCGATCATTGCATCAACAGCAGCTTTGTCTAAATGCTCCGCAAGCTGAAACACGCCGACCCCAGCATTATTAATTAAAACATCAATCTGACCGCGCTCTTTTGCGATCGCCGCAAACGTTTCTTGAACCGAAGCAAAAGAAGCTACATCAACCTCGTAAATCGTACTCGTACCCGGTAGATCTGTAGCGGTTCTCTCTAACCTTTCCTTCCTTCTTCCAAGTAGAGAAAGATGAAACCCTTGATCAGAAAGCTTTCGTGCTAAGGCACTTCCCAACCCACTTCCGGCACCAGTAATAACCGCGTGTTTATTCGTCATAAATCATCGGCCTCCCTATTCTTCGTAAATGCTATACAATTCGAGTAAGAAAGAGCTCCAAAAACTGGGGTACATTGACTTCTGTGCATGCATTTACATTTGGCTCTTTATTAGATCTTATCCGTAAATCGGCTATTGTCCGTCCGTATGAATGATGACCTTCTAGATCGACTTGTAAATACATTGGCTGCGTTTTAACTAAGTCTGGTTTTATTACAACTGCAACAGCCAGTGGGTCATGTAAATAACAGTAATCAACTTGACCATGAAAACGATTGTAACTATTAACATAAAAAGTAGTAATTTCATGTATGAAATCAGCCCAAGGTGAATTCACATTCTTCCACCTTTCCACTTGATCCAAAGTTAATTTAACTTTAGTTGTGACGTCCAATCCAACTAATAAAATGTCTGCACTAGATTTGAATACAATGGAAGCAGCTTCAGGATCAGCATAGATGTTTGCTTCTGCATACATCTGATGATTTCCTGGAACGTTTACTGCTCCACCCATAACGATAACTCTTTCGAACATAGAAGCTAGATTTGAATCTTGCATTGTTAATAATGCTAAGTTAGTTAATGAACCTAAGCACACCAACGTAACTTCCCCAGGATATTTTTCTATCTGTTCTTTGATAAATTGTGTTGCATGCATATCCAATGGTGTTTGTGTGCTTTCTGGGAGTTTCTTATTAGCTAAACCATTATCACCATGAAAATCCGTTGAATACTGCTTTGTCATTGGACAAAAAATAGGTTGGTTAGCACCTGGGATTACTGGAACTTTCGATCCTATCATATCAAGCACTGCTATTGTATTTTTGGTTGCCATTTCAACGGAAACATTTCCAAAACAAGTGGTGATTCCTAAAATATCTAATTCATTTGACTGATTTGCAAGTATAATTGCTAGCGCATCATCAATTCCCGTATCGACATCGATAATCACTTTTTTCACAGTATTCACTCCAGTCTTTCCCTTATTTTACAATGGTATCGATATAATGCTGTAAAAACAACTCATCATTGACCTTAATACAAACAGATGCATTTGTTTTCGTTTGAGGAGTTCTTAAATCTGCTAATGTTGCACCAGATGATAATGCTCCTCTTGTTTCAATATAAATATAAAAATCTTTAGTTTTAACATAATTGGGATCTATGGCAACTCCAACTGCCAAAGGATCATGCATTAATCTAAATCTTCCTTCATTTAACTGATCACTCGCATTAAAACTAAATTGAAAAATATGATCAAAAAAATCTCTTAATCCTTGTTGATCGACTGGTAATTGTTCCATAACTTGTCCAAAATGTTCCTCGCCAAACTTTGTTTTAGACGTCACATCCAAACCAACCATTGTAATTGGAATACCTGACTCAAATACTCGGTGAGCTGCTTCAGGATCGCCATGTATATTGGCCTCAGCGACTTCGGTGACATTACCAGGAACATGAAGTGCCCCACCCATTAATACAAGTCTTTCCACTTTTGAAGCTATCGATGGATCCTTAGCAAGTGCAATTGCCAAATTTGTTAATCTACCTGTAAAAACAAGTGTAATATTATGCAGGTTTTCATGTATCTTTTTAATAATAAAATCTGAAGCGTGCTGCTCTACTGGATAACGTTTAGTAGCAGGCAATGGATATTCACCTAAACCATCATGTCCATGTATAGCTACAGAAGGCTCTCTGCGAGGACGAAATAAAGGCTTATCTGCACCAGCAGAAACAGGAATCTCATAACTAGGATTAATTAAATCTAGTACTTTTAAAGTATTTTCTGTAGCTTGCTTCACATCTACGTTTCCAAATCCAGTCGTAATGCCCTCAACGAGGATATCATCTGACTTAACCGCATAAATAATAGCAAGTGCATCGTCAATACCTGTATCCACATCCAGAATAATTTTCTTTTTATTTTGCATCACTTCTGCACCACCTTAGGAATAATTTAAATATTAAAACAGTTGTATATTGTCTACTTCTTCTAATGTAGGAATAGATGATTGCGCCCCTTCACGTGTGACTACAATCGCTGCAACCTTACTTGCAAATAATGCGGACTCCTCATCCGACATTCCCTTTTTAATTCCAACTGCAAACGCAGCAATAAATGAGTCTCCTGCGGCAGTTGTATCAATTGCCTTTACTCGAAATGCAGGAATGGTAATCTTTTTTTCTTTTGTCACAATAACAGAGCCCTTAGAACCTACCGTCACAACAACACGTTTCACACCCTGCGAGATCAGTTTTTTTGAAGCTAATATAATATCTTCATCAGTACTAATTTTTGTTTTTGTTAACATGCTTAACTCTACTTCATTTGGAATTATAGTATGTGTATGTTGTAATAGCTGCTTAGGTAATTCTATTACTGGTGCAGGATTAAGGATAATTCTTTTGTTAAATTCTTTTGCAATCATCGTTACGTATTCAACAACAGGCAGTGGAATTTCTAATTGCATTATAATAAGATCGGATGCTTTAACATAATGAGATAAATGATCAATGTCGGCTTTAGTTATCTCAGCATTAGCTCCAGGAACTAGAACAATATTGTTTTCACCATTTTCTGCAACGGTAATAAAAGCCATACCTGTAGTACCACCTACTAATACGCTATCGGTTTTAACACTTGATCTCATTAAACTCTCCTGAAGCATATTACCATAATCATCGTTACCAACTTTGCCAATCATCCGAACGTTTGCGCCTAATTTTCCTACTGCTACTGCTTGGTTGGCTCCCTTTCCACCTGGTATTGTAAGAAATTTATAACTTGATATCGTTTCTCCTTCTGCAGGCAAGCGTGAAACATATGTAACCAAATCCATATTTAAACTACCTATCACAAGTATTTCATTCATGGAATCACCAACCCAAAAGATATAATTGTCTTTTAATAATTCTTCTCTAATTACGATTCTATTTCGCTTTAACTCTTATAACAATGGTTCTACAAATTTGGGATATGTATACTTTCATTTAGTTGCTGAACTTGTTTGATTTCCTGAATCAACTCTGATCTGCTAATAATTTTATCACCAATTTGTAGTGCATTAGCTAATTTACTCATATGTGGTTGACTCAATAGTGCTTTGTTTAAAACATCAAAGTCCCAGAACACATCCCGTTTATTACCATCGGCAATAACCTGACAATCTGCCATGACAATGACTCTTTCAAAGTTGTTAGCAACAAACTCCATATCATGCGTAATGGTTATAATTGTTTTTCCCTCATTATTTTTAGCTTTAATCATATCTGAAATTATCTCCAGCGATGCTGTATCCTGTCCCGCAGTTGGTTCATCTAAAATAATAACATTTGAGTCCATCGCTAGGACGGATGCTATAGTGACAAATTTACGCATCGAATATGGTAGATTATATGGATTCTCTTTCAAAAAATCGGTAATCCCTGCAATTTCTGCTGAATTAAGAACATTTTCTTTCACTACATTTTCTGAAAGTCCAAGTTTTTTAGGTCCAAACTCTATTTCACTGTATACATCATTATGAAATATTTGGTCATCGGGATTCTGAAAAACATAACCTGCTTTCCTAGAAATTTGTGCAGTAGAGTGATCTCGTGTATCCCAACCGTCAACAATAATATTTCCTTCAGTTGGCTTTAACAATCCGTTCATCATCTTAACAGTAGTTGTTTTGCCTGCTCCATTTTGACCAATAATTGCTACGGATTCTCCTTTATCAAAAGACATATTTACATTTTTAACCGCTTGAAAGCCGTTTGGATACGAAAAAGATACATTATTTAATGAAAGATATGTCATGAGTTCACCTGCTTTTTATTTATTAACTGTTGAACAGCTGAAATCGCCTTTTCTTCCGTTAAGGGAATTGTTCCTAAATCCATTCCGTTTTCCTTCATTTCAATACCGAACAAGGCATACTGTGGCAAAGCGCATCCTAGAGCAAGTGCCTTTTTATTACTTAATACATTATCTGCGCTACCTTGTATTACCGCTTCACCATCTTTCATAACAATAATATGATCTGCGTATTCTGCTATAAGTTCAATTTTATGTTCTACTAAGATAATCGTTTTCCCTTTTTCCTTCATCAATTCAATGATTGAAAAAATTGCTTCTGTGCTTTGCGGGTCTAATTGGGATGTCGGTTCATCTATAACGAGAATTTCTGGCTCCATTACAATAATAGATGCAAGTGCTACCCGTTGCTTTTGTCCACCTGATAGCTCAAACGGATTTTTATGCTGAAGATGATCAATCTGTAAAAGCTGAATCACGTGTGAAACCCTGCTACGAATTTCGCTCACTTCAACCCCAAGGTTTTCTAACCCAAAAGCAATTTCTTCAAAAACAGTATCTTTCACACCACTTATTTGTGTAAACGGATTTTGGAATACATAACCTATTTTCGTTGATAATTCTCCCAGTTCCCAATCACGAATATCCCGTTCTTCAATTAATATGTCACCCCGTAAGTCGCCATGATAGAAGTGTGGAATAAAACCACGTATTACATTGCATAGGCTGGTTTTTCCTGCACCATTTGCACCAATTACTGCATAAAACTTTCCGGCTTCGAAATCTATAGAAATATCGCGTAGCACATCTTCGTCACTTGTAGGATATTTGTAATTTAAGTTCTTAATAGATATGATACTCATTGCACAACTCTCCAAACAATCAGTAATATAAACAATATGATTAAAATGATACGAACCTTTATGTCATGTTTTGATTTATTAACTTGATATAAACTTGTTTTATTTCCCTTTGCAGAAAATGCCCGCGATTCCAATGTAAGTACTCTTTCTTCCGTACTAGCAATTGAACCTAAAATAAGAGGACTTAATATCGGGACAAACGCCTTAACTCTTGTCATTAATTTACCTTCTGTTTCCACACCGCGAGTCTTTTGCGCATCCATAATAACATGAGTTGATTTTTGCATTTCTGGTATAATCTGTAATGTTGATAAAAATATAAATGTTACCTTTGGTGAAAGACCAAGTTTTTCCAAAGAGCTAACTAAATCCTTCACCTTCGTAATTCTAAAGAATAGTAATAACGATGAGGCAACAGCTACGATTTTAGAAGTAAGTGATAAAGCAAACTGAATACCTTCTTGTTTAATAGAAAATATTTTCCATTGCCATAAAATGTCTTCTCCTGGATAAAAAAACGCCTGCAACAGAAAGATAAATAATACAATTAGCATAAGGGCTTTTATTGCCAAGCTGAAAAACTCTTTAAAACAACCAGCTAAATAAGCAATAAGCATACATATCGGCAACACTAAATATGCCCATATTACCCCTGGCGTTATGAATGCTGACAGAACAAGAAAGGTCACTATAAAAAACTTTGTTGTAGGGTATAGCTCTAAAATAAACTGTTGAATTTTACTCAATCCTTGTACCTCCTTAAAAAAGGCGCTTCTTGCTTATTACGGTGAAGCGCCTTTTCACACTTTAGCTTGCTTTCCGTTTAATAAAGCTCGATCCATAGTTTAATTTTGATAAATACCTAGGTGACATTTTAATAACAATAAAGTATGCAATCATGAGACATATAGACTTATCTATTAATTCATTAATAATTTTGGTTGAAAATACTGCTGTCCATATTTGCTGACCAGATGCTAAAAACGTTGCTACTAACGCATCAGATGAGTTACCAGTTGCTCCACCAAACATTAAAACTTGGATTGGTGACGCAACAATCGTAGTAGCTAAAGAAACAATAATTGCCGAAACTAATACTTTCCAAACCTTGGTGAACATACCAGCCATGGACAATAATCCTATTGATAAACCTACCGCCATTTGCACTGGTGTAAATGCAAAGCTTACTGGGTTAATTAATCCTTTAACCAAATTACTTACTATGCCTGTTGCCATTCCAACCCATGGACCACCAATCATCGCTGTTAATGCTGTACCCATCGTATCAAGATACACTGGCAACTTAAGAAGATTAACTATTTGTGCCCCAACAAAGTTAATTGCTACACCTATCGGGATCAAAAGAATTGCAATTAAAGTAAAATCATGTTTAATACCCCTTTTAATTTTCATAATACATTCTCCTCACTATTTGGTTTTTTGTTATTACTCTAAATTATTTGGAACTGCCTTTGTACTATCTCTTATGATTAATTTAGTTTCTAAAAAAATAGATTGCTCTATTTTAGACTTTTTTTCACACTGATTAATTAAACGCTCTACTGCAACTGAACCTATTTGCTTGATAGGCTGTTCAATGGTAGTTAACCTAGGAGTAAGAATTTGATTGTAACTCAAGTTATCAAATCCAACGACAGATATATCATCTGGAATCGTTCTATTAAACTCCCTAGCGGCCTGATACACACCAAAAGCCATCAAATCATTTAATGCAAAAATAGAAGTAATATCTTTATTTTCTAGAAATAAAGATTTAGTTGCTTCATAACCGCCTTCCATGGTATAAAAACCTTCTTTTATCAATTTTTTATTAATCGTTAAACCAGCTTGTTTATGAGCCTGTTTATAACCATTCAAACGATGATTGGAATTCCAAATTGATTTCGGTCCTGTAATACAACCTATTTTTTTATGAGATAAATTTATTAAATAACTTGTAGCTAAAAATCCAGCTTTTGTATTATCAATAAACACTCCATAAAAATTACTTTCGTCATCTCCGCGATCAATAAAAACGACTGGTATATTGTTCGCATCTAATAGCTCTCGAACCCCATCATTTAATTCTGAATACGAACTAGAAAAAATAATGCCATCTACATTTTTTTCAATTAATAACCATAAGTATTCTTTAACTTTTATCAGCTTATTATCAACGTTACATAAAAACACTGAATATCCCATTTTATTAGCTATGTCTTCCATAGCTCTGGCTAAATCTGAAAAAAACGGATTTCGAATATCTGGTATAACCAAACCAATAGTTTTTGTACTCTTTGTTACCATGCTTCTAGCAATCCCATTTGGACGATAATTACTTTCTTTAATTATCCGTTCTACACGTTTTCGAGTTTCTTCCCCCACCCCCTCCTTACTTTTATTTAAAACACGTGAAACTGTAGTAATGGAAACATTTGCCTTTCTTGCAATCTCCTTTATCGTTATTTTCATAATGCAACTCCTACTCATAATTTTCACACATTTTAGAGAAAACGTTTTCTTAGAAAGATAACAGCACAGTTCCAACGAAAAGAAAACGCTTTCTTATTGAATATTATAAATTAATAGATTTATTAGACAAATATTATAGGTTGTTTGTTGGTTTAGTTTATTGTAAAACGCGTGCTTCTTTGCGCTTATCATTGTGCATAAACAATCTCCTTTTTAGGTTATGAATATGATAGTTCCCTTTACACACTTTTAATCAGTTAAATTCCTTCCTCCAAAAGCTAAAACGAGTTAATATTTTTTACTTGCTCTACTTTGAGAGTGCTGTGATTATCTATTTCCTGTGTTTTAAATTTTAAAAAAACTTAGTTAAGTTTAACTATTGACTTATCAGTTTATTAAGACTATTCTAATTATTAATTCCATACTATAAGAAACGGAGAATCAAATCTAATGATAACTAATACTTTTTATTCCCAAGAAAATCACGGTCCTTATGACATCTATCAATTAGGAGATTTTCTATTAGAGAGTGGAGAAGTGATCAATAATTGCAAACTAGCTTATACTACATTTGGAAAATTGAATAATAACAAAGATAATGTGATTCTTATGCCTACCTGGTTTTCTGGTACAAGTAAAGATATGGAAGCATTTGTTGGCGAAGAAAGAGCAATTAATCCTAATAATTACTTTATTATTATTATTAATCAAATTGGCAATGGTTTATCAAGCTCTCCACATAATAGCCCTGAGCCAATTGCAATGGCCAATTTCCCGAATGTTACAATTTTTGATGACGTCCGGGCACAACATAGTTTAATTACAAACAAATATGGTATTACTGAAATTGCCCTAGTTGTAGGTGGATCTATGGGGGCACAACAAACATATGAATGGGCGGTTAGATACCCAAAGATGGTTAAACGAGCAGCACCAATTGCAGGTACCGCAAAAGTAACTTCACATAATATACAATTCACACAAACATTAATTGAATCAATTACATCCGATCCGTTATGGAACAATGGTAGTTATAATGTACATACTGATGTCAAGGACGGTTTGAAAAGACATGCTAATATCTGGTCAGTTATGGGGTTAAGTACTGAGTTTTATCAAAAGGAAATGTGGTCAATTTACGATGTCAATAGTTTCGACGAATTTATTCATGAATTTTTACAACCTTTGTATCAAAAGATGGATCCAAACAATTTAATTTTAATGGCACGTAAATGGCAGAAAGCTGATGTTAGTAAAATTACAAACGGCGATCTAGCCGAAGCCCTTAGAGGGATTCAAGCTAAAGTATTTGTATTACCCATTGATGAGGATATGTTCTTTAAACCAAGTGATTGTAGAGCAGAACAAAAGCTAATACCAAATAGTGAACTTAGGATGATATATAGTTCAGTTGGTCATTTTGCACTTCCAGGACCGGAAGGAAATAGTTATCACAAGCAAATTGATCAACATTTAAATGAATTACTTGCTTGTACTAAATAGATATCATTTCATATTTAAGCGACTTGTAAAAATATATAACATCTAAAGTTATTCGGCTATTTATAAACTAAAGGAGGGATTATCTTGAAAAGATTAGCTGGTAAAGTTGCAATAATCACTGGTGCTGCAAGTGGCCAAGGTGCCGCAGAGGCTCGCCTATTTGCAAAAGAAGGTGCTAAAGTAGTTGCAACCGATATGCAAATAGAGTTACTAGAGAAAGTCGTAAATGATATTAACATTGAATATGGTAAAGTTGTAATAGCATTAAAACATAATGTTACTGATGTTACGGATTGGGAAAACACCGTTAGTAAAGCTATAAATACTTTTGGTAAAATTGATGTATTAGTTAATAATGCAGGTATCGGTGGAGAAGAAGGCTTTGCATCATTTGATGAAGTTGATTTAGAAAGCTTTAATAAGTTTTTAGAAGTTAATACAACTAGTAACTTTATAGGTATAAAACATGTAGTTCCAAAAATGAAAAAGGTTGGTAGTGGATCTATTATAAACATCTCTTCTGTAGCTGGAATTATTGGTGGTGGTGCTGGTGTTCATTATACTACTTCCAAAGGCGCCAATCGATTACTTTCTAAAGGGGCAGCAATAGAACTCGCCCCCTTTAATATTCGAGTAAACTCTGTACACCCTGGCTATATCGATACGCCAATGGTCTCAGTAATTACAGAAGATAAAAAAGCAATTGCGGAAATCAAAAATAGTATACCTTTAGGTTATTTAGGCACAGCGGAGGATGTAGCTAAAACGGTTTTGTTTTTAGCATCTGATGAATCTCGTTATATTACAGGAACAGAAATAATTATAGATGGTGGAATGATTGCTAAATAAATTTCCTGTTTTCTTTGTGAAATAGAAATTTTTTGTCAATAGAATTGATAAAATCATATAAAAAATTATCTTTATTAAGAAATGGAGGAATAAATGTGAGAAAAGTTCAATGGGGAATTTTAAGCACAGCAAATATTGCACAACAACAGATGATACCAGCAATAATTCGTTCAATAAATGCAGAAGTAACAGCAATAGCCACTAATAGTAATGTGAACAAGGCAAAAAAAATAGCAAGTCAATTCTCAATAGATAAAGTTTATAAAAGCTATGAAGAACTACTGAATGATTCACAGATTGACGCCGTTTACATTGCAACTCCAAATAATTCACATAAGGAATGGGCGATTAAAGCTGCTGCTAAAGGAAAACATGTTTTATGCGAAAAACCCGCCACTATGAATGCCAAAGAAGTACGTGAAATAGAAGCAGCTTTTAAAGAGAACAATGTTATATTTATGGAAGGATTTATGTATTATTTTCATCCCCAACATGAACGAATGAAAGAAATAATTAATAGGGGGGGAATTGGTGAGATTTCACTTATTCAGTCGGGCCATTCATACACCATGACGAAGCAAGACAAGAAAACAAATATTCGAATGAAAAAGGAAATGGGCGGTGGAACTATTTATGATTTAGGTTGTTATCCAATCCATCTCATGAGATATATTCTACAAGCAGAGCCTGAGTCAGTGTTTGTTCATACTGTTGAAGACCTTCGATACGAAGTAGATATGGAAACAGTCACCTACTTAACATTTTCGAATGGTGTAAGAGCAACTTTTGATACTAGCTTTAATTTACCTATACGTCATAATTTTAAGATAATTGGAACAAAAGGAAGTATTATTCTCACACGTGCTTTTCGTCCAGATCTTCATGGTGGAGAAGGGCATATCATTATTGAAAAGGATAATAAAACTACACTAGAAACATGTTACGGAGATCAGTATAGGAATGAGGTAGAGCATGTATCTCAATCAATTATAGATGGAGATAATGAAGTTGCTTTAAGTTTTAATAATACTTTTAAAAATATGCGTGTGATTGATGCTTGTTTAAAATCACTAGAAACAAAAAGTGTAGTACAGGTAAATTAATAGGCTTTATTTTGGCTTAGAAGTTTATATGTTCTAAATAGAATTAATGCTTATATTACTAATTTACCAGTTACAATGGAATGAAGCGGATGGTATATAGTTGCATGTTAAATATTACTACAACTTCATTTTATTAATGTGATTTTAATATAAATGAAAGTTTATCTTTTATAGTATAATAAGTTCAAAAACGTTGTGGTTTTAAATACACAACCTCTCCAGTATCTGCTGAAAGACGAATACTTTCAATAGCATCAATCACTTCTAGACTTTCATGATGTGGTATCATTTCTGGCTGTGTACATTTCTCGACACAAGATAGAAAATACTCAATTTCTTTAGCATAAGCATCATAACTTTCAGGCGTTTTAATAACAGGTTTTTCTCCAGTTTGATAAATTCTAATCTCACTTGAAGAAGAATCTCTTAGCCCAATATTCTCACCTGCTTTATAATAAAATTCAACAGTAGCTTTTGTACCTGCCACCTTAAAAAACATAGTAAATGGATAGCTATCAGGCATAGTAAAAGATGCCTCTGCTACTGCTTTAGCCCCATTTTTAAATGCAATGGATGACACTGCGTGATTCCAACAACCAGTTTCATCTTTATTTGCATGACAATAAACATAATCCATTTCTCCAAATACATATCTCAAGAAATCGACATCATGTACATGCATATCTTGAATAGCTCCAGCTCCTTTTTTAGGATCCAAAAGCCAATTGCCCCAATCGGGCAGGCTAGAACATCTGCTTGCAAAAGCCATATAAACATTCCCAAGCTTACCGGATTCATACATCTCTTTTATCTCTGTATAACCACTCCAAAATCGAACAACTTGGCCGACCATAAATATTACTTTCGCCTTTTTTACATTGTCCAACATTCTTTTAGTCGCATCGAGTGTCATTTCAACAGGCTTTTCACATAGTATATGTTTTCCATATGTAGCACAAAGACTTACATATTCTTCATGTAAGTACGTTGGTAAACAAATAATAACTATATCTATTTCAGCACTTTCGAACATTTCTTTAACATCAGTATAATAAGCACAATTGTATTTCTCAGAAAACGCGGTAACCTTTTCTTTGTCGATATCAACAGCAGCAGTAAGAGTAGCATTTTGAATCGATTTAATGGCATCAGCATGACTATAAGCAATTAGACCAGTACCTACAATACCTATATTGTGCAAAACGAATCGCCTCCAATAAAGAATACTTAATAAAAAAGAATAAGGCGATATTTGTCTCCCGCTCGAACAGGCGAGAGACTTGAAAATACCGCAATGTTTTAGTTATTAAATTTTATTCGTATTGATCTTTGACTTTAAATTCATAGTTTGCAGCATCTTCTTCAACTTGAGTCAAATCCCATCTTGTATCAACGAATTCATTCGTAAATATTCTGTCTAATGGTATTTCCTCTTTAATTGAATCCGTCTTCAGTGCCCATTCAACATTTAAAGCCCATTTCTCATCACTAGCTAAGCCAATTCCTTCAGCAACTCTTTCTTGCTGTTCCTCTTCACTAATTCCGAATCCTTGTTTTACCCGACCTAGCATAGCTCCGACCGCACCATCCCAAGTTATATCAATTGACGGAAACTGTCCAAGGACTATGTCAGCTGCAGCCTCTGGATTTTCTTTAACGAAATACATTCCTTTTGCAAGACCCCGAGCGAAACCCTCAACCATTTCTGGGTCTTTTTCAATTATTTCTAAACTTGTCACTAGTGGATTAGATGCATATGGTAAAACCTCATTACCATCAATGTATTTAAAATCAAAACCTCTTCCTTGTAACTCTGTAACTTCTCCAACCCAAGTAAATAAAATATCTATTTTCTCTTCCTGAACCATCTGGAATCTATTTTCACCAGCAACAACATATTCTAAATCTTCATCCGGATCAAGTCCTGCCGCAATAACAACTGGATTGATTATATCTTCCCAAGATGCATCACCAAGAGCTACTGTTTTTCCTTTCATGTCCTCCCACGTCTCGATGTCACTGTCTTCTAATACTGCCATTCCAAAGATATTTATCCAATCATTTTGAAAAACTGCTTTAATAGGTAATTCATTTTCAATCGACATTAGAATAAAGTTTGGTGCAGGAAGTGCAAATTCCGCATTACCTGTAGCGACCATCTTGACATCTGTAGTACCAAAAGATTCTTCAATAGAAACATTTAGTCCTTCTTCTTCAAAATAACCCATTTTAATTGCTGACCACACATGCGCATCATCGAGTACTTCTACAGTACGAGGGACAACTAATTTTACTTCTTGTAAATCCCCGCTATCTTTTGCTTCCTCCTCTTCTGTCTCTGATTCAGCCGTTTCAGCTTTGTCTGTTCCTGAGTCTGCTTCTGCCGCATCTGAATCGGCACTTTCTGTATCCCCTCCACAGGCAATTAAAAACATAGTTAGCAAAGCAATTACCAATAAGCCACCAAAAAGTTTAAATTTTTTCATTAAACAATCCCCTTTAAATTAATTTATTATATTCTAGAAGTTGTCCATAATAGACTTTCTCTTACTAATCATTACACCAATCAATCATCATACTTGCATACACTTTTGCGGCTTCAATTATACTATCAACAGTGATATATTCGTTATCCCCATGAACAGACCAACTTAATGATCCTGGTCCAAACACAACAGCGGGAACACCATGTTTATTTAAATATGTTGCGTCACAAACAGCTTTAAATCCTGATAATATAGCTTGCTCTCCTGAAGCTTCCTCGATGGATCCAATCATCGTTTGCACCCCAGGATGTTCTACAGGAACTTTAAACCCTGCCCAATCTTGAAAAACTGGGATATTTAAAGTTGGAGGATTTTCTCTTAAATAATCATCTGTAGAACTAATCGCTTCCACACCTTTTCTAAGCTCCTCCCAAACCTCTTCCTTGGATACAAGCTGATCAGGAAACCAAACATTATACGTGTATTTCACACGCGAAGGTACTGCACCTAAATAATCACCTCCTTCTATAAGTGAAGGGTTTATAGTAAACAAGCTAATTCCCTGTGAATCTTGAATAGGCTTACCGCCGGTACCTAGAACCGGGTCTCTCCATCGATGATTCCACTGTTCTTCTAATGAATAGAGGTAGTTTATAATTGGTAAAGATTTTTTAAACGCATCAACACCGACCTCACCACCACTAGGTACACCTCCTGGTTGCGGAAAAATGACTTGATTTCTAGCTGAGGTGTGCACAGCTTTTCCCTCTACAATTAATTCAAACATGAATAAACCAACAGAAGATGTATGCAATTCCAGGTTTGTAGGTTCACATACTACTGCGAAATCTGCTGTATAACCTCTTTCTAAACATGGAACGGTTCCTACTTCTTCTGCCTGATTTGATTCTTCTCCAACTACGGCCTGTAGGAGTACATCTCCTTTTAATTCGACTTTACACTCTTTTAATGCTTTCATAGCCCATATCACAGATCCAATGGGGCCTTTCATATCACTAGTACCACGACCAAACATCTTACCATCTTTAATTACTGGATCAAAAGGGTCATTATGCCACACTTCTGGTCTAGCAATTGGGACAACGTCCATATGACCATTAAATATAATACTTTTCCCTTCACCACTACCTCTCATAACTGCAACTACATTTGGTCGCACCTCCTCTTCATCAACAGCGAATTGATCCACTTTGTCAAACTCAAATTCTCTTAAGCTATTTGCTAACCAATCTTGTACATTCTTTTCATTCCCTCCCATTGTATGGTTAATAGACGGGATGCTTACCATTTTTTGTACATATTCAATTATTTGATCCTTATGATTATCTATATAATCAAAAACTGCTTGCTTATCAACACTCATCCGTATTCCTCCCAAATTAATTTTTCATTCCTGTTAATAAATTAAATTTCCCATCGAATAATTAACTTTTCCATTAATGAGATAAGTCCATACAAAACCGTTCCAATAATTGCAACAAATAATATACAAGCAAAGGCCTCTTCTGTTTTAATGTATTGAGTATACTTTATAATTTGGCTTCCTAATCCAGTATTTCCACCTACAAACTCAGCAGTAACTGCAGCAATCGTTCCAAAAATACCTCCTAGTTTGATTCCGGTGAATACCTCTGATAACGCTGACGGAAATACGGCTCTAAAAAACGTTTGTGATCTAGTTGAAGCAAGTGACTTCATTAATTCTAATCTAAGATTATCTACGTTAATGAAACCGGTTGCAGAATTCAGCATGATTATTGGGAACGCTTGAATAATAACGGCTATAACTTTCACACTTAGCCCATAACCAAACCACATCATTAACAGTGGTACTAAAGAAATTAAAGGGGTGGTAACTAATAATATAACAAAAGGAGATACTGAGAAATCTAAGTATTGGAAATTTGATAATAATGCTGCTAAAAATATTCCTAGTGGTATTGCAATAATAAATCCGATAGAGATAGTTTGAATCGTAACTAATATGTGCGGCAAAAAATCTGAAAAACTTACAATCATAGAATTAAAAATAGCGATAGGACCAGGAAGAATCCACCTTTCAATCTCTAATTGGTTTACCATAATTTCCCACGAACCGAAAATAATAAAAAACATAACTATGGGAGGTAATAGATTCGTTAAATACGTCTTAGTTATACTATTTTGCAATGTTTGTGCTCCTTCCGTGCCTACTTAATTTTACTTAATTCAACATCACCGATAAGTTCTGTTAATTTTGTTTCATAATGAATGAACTTTTCATCAGTAAATATATCTAAACTACGAGGTCTTGGAAGATCAATATCTACCTCTGATATAATACGACCAGGATTTGTGCCCATAACATATACTTTAGATGCGAGTAACACAGCCTCTTTAATATCATGAGTGATAAAAATAATCGTCTTTCCCGTTTTTTTCCATACATCAAGCAATTCTATGTTTAATTGTTCTCGGGTTATTTCATCCAATGCACCAAACGGCTCATCCATTAATAATATCTCTGGATCATGAACCATGGCGCGAATCACCCCTACTTTTTGTACCATGCCGCCAGATATTTCTATAGGGTAGGAATCTGCATGTTTTTCCAAGTCAAAAACTTTTAGTAATTGATCGATATTGTCTTCCCATTTCTGGCCACTATAACCAAATACTTTTAAAGGTAACGCAACATTTTGTCTAACTGTCAACCAGGGAAATAAGTTAGGTTGCTGGAATATAAAACCCATATTTTTAATTAACTGTTTTACAGTTTTATTACCTTGCATTTTTTGTTGCTTAATAAATATATCTCCAGCAGTTGGTTGAATAATATCGTTAATCATCCTAATAATAGTTGATTTTCCACAACCACTTGGACCAACAACAGCTACAAAATCACCTTTATATACTTCCATATTTACCTTTTCCACGGCCCGAATGGTTTGACCTCGTGTATGAAAGTGTTTCGTTATATTGTTTAGTTTAATCATTGTTTTTTTCATATATTTCCCTCCTTTGAAGACAGTTGTTATATATGCAAACTATTTCCGCCATACAATAACTTTCTTTTCAATTGAACTTGCAATTATATATAAAGAAATACCTATGAGCGCAACAATTAAAATCGTTCCATATGCCATTTCGGTCATAATTGATCCTGAATACTGAAGTATTCGGAAACCTAAACCAACATTGCCTGCAACAAAGTCGGCACTTATAGCTCCAATGGTTGAAAAAATACAACCTAATTTTACACCTGTGAAAACTTGCGGTAATGCGTTAGGAAAAGTCACTTTAATAAACGTTTGAACTCTTGAAGCACCTATAGATTTCATCAGTTCTAACTTCTCTGTTTCTACCTTTGAAAAACCAGATAACGTATTTAAAGTTATAATTGGTGTCGCTTGCACAACAACGGCTATTATACGAATGTTTGGGTCTGATCCTAACCATAAAACTAGCAATGGCACAATTGTAATAACTGGTGTAACGACTAGCAATATAATAAATGGTGTAGTCGCTTTCACTACAATCGGTAATTGTGAAAAAATAGCTGCCAAAGCTATACCAAAAGGAATTGCAATTATAAATCCAATTACAATTACTCTAGATGTCACTAGAAAATGTGGCCACAAATCTGCTGGAAACCGTTGAACTGTTTCCATTATTATTGCGGTTGGAGTTGGAAGAACTATTCTTGGAACGCCAGTCGCCCTAATAAATATTTCGAATGCCACGTATAAAAATATAAATGTTAAGATAGGTAATATCACATTCAATTGTATGTTTCTTTTACCTTTCTTAACTTCTATCACTTCAATTTCCTTCTGATTCTCATTCTCTGTATTCATTTAATTGCAACTCCTTCTTGCTTATAAAATTGCCTCTTGTTTGTTTTCAATACGAATAATATTATTTATTTTAGACTGAAGAGCCGTAAATTCTTTTAGTTCTATTATATTAGACCCACGTTCCTCTAAAGGAATGTCTACATTAATTTCATGAGTTACACTTCCAGGTAAAGACGATAAGATAAATATTCTGTTAGCCAACAAAATTGCTTCATCAACATTATTTGTAACCATGATTATTGTTTTTCTCGTTTGTTTCCAGATGTTTAACATTTCGAATCCAAGCATTTTACGGGTTATCGCATCCAATGCGCCGAACGGTTGATCCATGAGTAATATTTCTGGATTATGTACCAATGCTCTAGCAATACCTACTCTCTGCTTCATCCCTCCTGACAACTCATGCGGAAATACATTCATGTAATCTTCAAGGCCCACAGTCTTCAGCAACGAAGTGACTCTATTTGACCACTTTTCACCTTTTAAACGATTTACTTCTAAGATTAATTTTAAGTTTTGTTCTGCTGTTCGCCAGGGTAATAGATTGCTATTTTGAAAAACAAACCCAAACTTATTAAGTACTTCAGAAGGAATTCCCTTACTATATGTTGTACCATCAAAAGTGATTTCTCCTGTTGTTGGGAGTTGAATTCCCCCAACAAGTTTTAATAATGTAGACTTCCCACTGCCGCTAGGACCAAGGATACAAACAAACTCTTTATCTTCTATATCCATATTTATATCTTTTATTACCTGAAGCTGCTCATTTTTATCACCATAAACTTTTGATAAACCTTTAATACTAAGTATTGGTTCTTGCAAGAATCATCGCTCCCTTTATAAATCAGTTCCAGGTATAAGTAACTAACGTTTTAAAATTCGGTCCATTGATGCTGAGGTATTATAGACTATCTGATCAGTATATTGTTTATAGGATGGAGTCATTTCAGCATTTACCCAACCTGTATAGTTTATTTTTTCTAGTTCGCTAACTACCTTGGTAAAATTAACATCTCCTGCAAGCAAATCTACAAATCCTGATAAACCACCAGCAGCTGTGCGATAATCTTTAAAATGTACGGCCTTTATACGAGTACCTAATATTTTAATCCAATGTTCCGGGTAACCGTATAACATCATATTTGCCACATCAAGGTATACTTGTACCCATGGTGAGTTTATTTCATCAATAAACTCTCTCATCTCTAGTGGTGATAACAAAAACTTATTCCATACATTTTCTATTCCAATAATCACCTTTTTTTCTTCTGCGTATAGTGCTAATTCCTTGAATGCACTTACAGATCGGTCATAAGCGATATCGTAATCAATTATTTCTGAACCTGCAAAAAAATCATCGTCTCTTGCGTTTGGTACAACCTCGCTAGGCTTAAAATCTACTCCTACAGATCCTGGAACAACTAATATGGAATCTACACCAAGTAATTTACCAATATCTATTTGCCTACGGACGATCTCTTTTGCTTTATCTTGAATTTGATTTGAATTACTCGTTATCGAATACTGCCAATAAAGCCCGGTTGCTAAACTAGTAATATGAATCCCTATTTCATCAGCCGCATTTCTATAACTTAAGATCTCGTCATCATTACTATCTAAACTGAGATTACCGTCCCGATTTAGAACAAGTTCTATACCTTCAAACCCTGCCTTTTTAGCCATTTTCATACACTGGATAATACTAAGATTCTCCTCAAATGACCATATATTTATACTTTTTCTAAAATCGCATCCCATATTTAAGTCCCCTTTATAATACATATTCCTTGTACAACAGACATATTCTTTGGATAAGAAAATTTCTTCATCACAGCTGCTAGCAGCTGTAACTAGTAATTAAAAACCATTAAAATTGTTCTCCAAAGACCTAGAATTGTTTAATTAACTTCCAAGCGTTTAATCTTATATCACCAATCTCTTTTACTTGTCTTAACAAATAAGAAACTAAGGATTACTACAATAAATAATAGTAGATAGGACATAGCGGATGAATATCCTGTTTCAAGGAACGTGAATGCTTGCTTATAAATATGGTAACTAATAATTTCTGTTTCAGAACCAGGCCCACCTTTAGTTAAAATATAAATTAAGTCATATGTTTTTAATGCATTAATCGTGCGTAGTAAAATTGCCACAGCCATAGTAGGTATCATCATAGGTAAAGTAATACGAAAGAAAGTCTGTATACTAGAAGCGCCATCAATAAATGCAGCTTCATACGGTTCTTTTGGCAATGAGACAAGACCTGCAAGGAGTATTAAAACCATAAAAGGAACTTGATGCCAAATATCTATTAAAACAACAGACATTAATGCTAATCCTTTATCCGCTAACCAAGCTTGGCTAGACAACCCGATCGTATTCAAAACGTAATTTACAATACCAAGTTGTGGATGTAATAATAGTCGCCAAATTAAACCAATAGCAACAGGAGTAATCAACATCGGTGTAATTATAATTGTAAAAAAAACCTTTTTCCCTATAATCTTCCGGTTAAGAAGTAGTGCTATAATAAATCCAAATATAAATTCAAAAAACACTACCGTAACAGTAAAAATAAATGTCACCCATATTGACTTTGCAAAGTATTCGTTTTTGAATACATTTAGGTAATTATCTAAACCAACAAAACTACCAAGTCCGGACTCTTTTAGTGAGGTTGAAAAAAAACTGGTAACAAGTGCATAGAGTAACGGAAATAAAACGATGACCCCTAAAATTATTAAAGCAGGGTATATAAATATTGCTTCTTGTTTTCTTTTTTCAAACGCCACCTACATCTACTCCTGTTTCCCCCTTCTATTAAAAGCGGGGATTTAATAGCAATTAAATTATTTTTTAATCAAGTTGTTCAATTTCTTCAGCTACCGTATCCAACGCTTCTTGAGGTGTTTTATCTCCTGAAACAGCAATCGATAATTCCCTACCTAGTATCTCAATTAACTGAGGCGCCTCTGGAATAATTGGTATCATTTCTGATGTAGCTATAATTTCTTGTACTTCTTTAAAATGAGGGTACTTTTCTAATACTTCTTGATCATCAAATACATCCGATCGTGTAGGTGAGCCACCAAGCATTGCTCGTTGTTTGGCAACATCTTGTGATTCAACCCATGACAGGAATTGCCAAGATGCGTTTTTGTCCTCCGCATTATGTGGAATTCCCCAACCCCAACCACCGTTTAATGATTTTCCGAACGGCGTATGGCTAATATCAACATTACCCGCTACTTGAGATTCATCTGGATTATTCAATTTAGGTAACATAAAATTGTAAGAAACAAAGGATGCTGCATTTCCCTGAGCAAATACGTTAAACGCCTCATCGAAACCAAAACCGTTGGCTCCCGGGGGGGCTGCATTTGTCATACTGTCAATATATAGCTCTAAAGCCTCAACTCCTGCCTCATTATTAATTATTGCTTTTCCACTCTCATCAAAGAAATTCCCACCAGAGCTGAACAGGTAATTCAACCATTCCATTGTTATTGGATCAGGCCTTAAACCTTGCATTGCGGAGCCATATATTTCACCATTTGTTTCCCTAGTAATAAATTTACTAATATTTAAGTATTCTTCAATACTTTCTGGTACTTCTAAATCTCTGCCATATTCTTCTTTATACTTACTCTTTAATTCAGGGTCCTCATAAACATCAGCCCTATAGACTAAAGCCATAGCGTAGTTATAAAATGGCAACATATAAGTCGTTCCATCCACCTGACCAACCATATTAAACATTGAATCTAAATAAACACTAGTGTCAAAGTCATCTTTATTTATATATTCATCCAAAGGTTCCAACCAACCAGCGGATGTAAACTCACCAACCCAGTAATTATCCACAACGATAACATCATAATCACTTGACGTACCGGTCAGTTGCGGAATTAATTTTTCATGCATTGTTTCATAAGTAATTACTTCAAAGTTGAGCTCAATTCCTGTTTCCTCCGTAAATTGGTCGGCAATTTCTACTACAAACTCAGTGTCTGGTAGTGACTCCATCAATATATTTAATTTCTTTTTACCTTCATTATCGTTTTCATTTTCACTATTTGTTGAAGAATTACATGCAGTGATTGTCAGTAGCATTAACGTTAAAAATAGTACAAGAAATTTTTTCGCCATCTTGACCCTCCTCATTTAGTTCCCATCTACTTTAAAGATCCAAAGCTCATACCACTAACTAGATATTTTTGTATAAACATTGATAATAAAATAACTGGTAAAACTATTAGGATTACCGATGCACTTAATTCAGCAATCATAACTCCTTGATGTGTATTTAAGTTTGCTATTGCAACGGGCAATGTTCTTGACTTTGTTCCTGTTAAAACAAGTGCAAAAATAAACTCGTTCCATGCCATAATAAAACTAAATACTCCTGCAGATATAATACCTGGGGTTGCAATTGGTATAACGACTTTTACAAATCCTTTAAACTTCGAAGCTCCATCAACTTCTGCAGCCTCATCTAGTTCTTTTGGAACGGACTCAAAAAAGTCTAATAACAACCAAATAACATACGGTAAACTGAATGTCATATAAGTTGCAATCAAGGCAATCCAAGAGTCTAAAAGTCCTACAGACTTAATTAACACAAAGATAGGAATTACTAATACAATGGGTGGCAGCATTTGAGTTCCCAAAATTGATATTTTTAACGTGTCTCCACCTCCTTGGCGTAACCTTACAAATCCATATGCCGCCAGTGAACCAAAAATCAACGATAATATTGTAGAAATTAAAGAAATTCCTAAGCTGTTTGTAAAATTATGAAAAAATGTTGAGTTATTAATCACAGCTACATAATTGTCCAGTGTAGGTGTGACTAACCATTTAGGAGGTATTTGATATGCTTCAACCTTCTTAATTAGTGAAGTTCTTAAAATCCACAGTAATGGTAATAGAAAAACTAGGGAAATGATTGTTAATGCCAAGTAAGTAAAAACATCCATAATTCTCTTTTTTCTCTTCATCTGTTTACACTCCACCTTTTCCATAAAACCCCTTCATGTTTTCTTGTTTGGTCTAAAAACCAAAAGATCGTCATTCTGTATCAAAACTGTTCATTAAATTATAATTTAAATATTCCGATTATTATACATATAAATCATTCAAACAATTTTCTTACTAGGTAATGACATTAGATTTGAAATACTTATGTCAGTGCCCAGCAGTGGGATCGCCTCGGTATTTTTGTTCCGTAGTACAACATTTTAGCCCCATGAATATAAAGTTTTTGCAGTATTAAAAAACACAGAAGTCGATTAAGTTAAACTATTAATCCATAAAGGCTCCTCCATTAACTGATATGGCCTCTCCTGTTACGAAACCGGCATCATCACTTGCCAAAAATGAAACCACGTTTGCGACATCCTCAGAAGTTTGTATTCTACCTAATGGAGTATCACTTATCATTGATTCTTTTATATTTTCCACGGTTACATTTTTTAAGGAACTTTCCCATTCTAACTCTCTCACCTGCATTGGAGTCGATACATAACCAGGACAAACCGAATTTACAGTAATATTATGCTCTCCAAGCTCATAAGCCATTGCCTGAGTTAGTCCTACTACTGCAAATTTGGATGCAACATAGTGTGCAAGAAAAGGTACATTTCCTTTTTTCCCCGCCATAGAGGCTATATTAATTATTCTTCCTCCTTTTTTTTGTTTGAGGAATTGTTCCGTAGCCGCTTGACCACAAAAGAATACACCTTTGGAATTCACATCCAAATTCATATCCCACTCTTCTTCGGTAAGCTTGGTAAATTTATTCATTGTAGAAACACCAGCGTTTGAAACCCATACTTTTAAATCACTATATTGATCCACAAAAAAGTTCATTGCCTCTATAATAGTATCCTTTTTTGTTACGTCAATGAAATGCCCTTTCGCCTTACCACCCTTTCTTTTAATCTCATCTACAACCGAGTTGACTGCATCCATATTACGCCCAGTAACTCCTATAGTGTAACCATCTTGTGCCAAACGCAGAGCAATTTCCTTACCAATTCCGCTCCCGCCCCCAGTGATAATTGCTAAACCTTGATTTGAGTTCACTGAAATCATCTCCTATTTTATTGCTTAAGCATGTGTAAAATAATTTGTTTTTAAAATATGAGTACAAACATTCTATATCGCATGGACACCTAAGTTTATGCCTTTGCTGGAAAATGTTGAAAGCATTCAAACTTCTCTTTTGATGCTTTGTTGACAAGCTGTTGGAACGCCATGATGACTCCGGGGTCGTAAACTTGAGCTCAAGTACTTCTATACAATTTACCTATAATGAGATGGCTATTAACCTTGTCGGTGCTCCAATTTACTCACTTGGTCACAATATGATTGCAATTGATGATAAGGAAAAGCATTTTCATCGTAAATGCGGTTGTCAGAGGCTACAGGAAAATGAGAATGCCCAAACCCTCGTTCTGACTCTAGTTACGTTCAGGCATTCATAATGGTGTTGTGCACTGTAACAAGTCGCAAAAAAACTATAAAAAGTTTGAAAGTCACACGTTGTAGATTTACTTAGTGTTCAATTTTGAGAGTATCTTATCAAACTTAGCAATCACTTCATCTATCGTTTCATATGATATAGTTAATGGGGGAATGAGTTGAAAACGGTTGTGGAAAAATCCTCCTTTTTCAAATAGAATCCCCTCTTCTAAACAGGCTTGTAATATTTGTTGAGCTTCTTGATCTGCAGGTTCTTTCGTTTCTAGATCTTTAACGAATTCTAATCCAATATATAAGCCCCGAGCATCAATTTGTCCAATTATCGGATATTTCCTTTGCAATTCACGTAAACCCTTTGCAAAGTAGTCTCCTTTTTCCCTAACCGATTTTAGAAACGCCTCATCTGATACTTGGTCTAATATTTTATTTCCAGCAGCACAGGCAATAACATTTCCTGCTTGGGTTGATACGTGTGCACCCGGACCCCAAGCCTCCAAAACATCCGCTCTTGCAACTGCTGCCGATAATGGCAAACCGCCACCAAGTGCTTTTGATGTTAATAATATATCGACCTCAACATCTTCCCATTCAGTCGCCCACAGACGCCCCGTTCTCCCTAATCCTGTTTGAATTTCATCAACTATTAAGAGGATTCCATATTCATCTGCGATTTTACGCAACAATTTCAAATAGCCTTTTGGAGGTATGTAATAGCCTGCAGAACTTTGGAATGGTTCTACTATAATTGCTGCTACGTTAGAAATTCCGCTTTTCCCTTCTGTATAAGGAGTTTCTTTACTTTTTAATAAAAACTCTAAATAATGTTTAAGTTTATTTAAAGTATATTCCTCTGCTGATTCGCCAGTTGGCGGTTCTCCAAATGGTCCTCGATACGCGTAAGGGAAAGGAAAATAACCAACACCTGAATCCTGCGGTTGAATCGGATGAAAATATGGTCTCATCCCGCCCTTTGTAGTAAAAGGCATAGCACCATATGTCACCCCATGGTAATCCCCATACGCTGTCAGTACCATTGAGCGGCCAGTATAGTAACGCGCTGCCCGAATTGCTAATTCAACAGAATCAGATCCTGTAACTCCAAAAACTACTCGGGCATCTTTCCCTTTAATTGGTGTCATTTCAGCTAATTTTTCGGCCATTTCTATTCTCTCGGGATGAGGAAAATCAAAATAATGTGTTAACTTACCGGCCTGTTCTGCTATAGTCTCAGTTATCTCTGGATTGCATTGTCCTAAAGCTGAAACTGAAAAACCACATAATAGATCGATATATTCTTTGCCATCTACATCGTACAGTTTGTCACCAGATCCTCTCTCAATAATTGGAGGAACAGGAAATAGGGCTAATCCTACCTGGCCTTTTGACTCGATATCTAACCAACGACGTGCCCATTCCTTACTTTTTTTACCTCCGTAATTCATATTGTTTATTCGATGCTGCAATTCTTCCTCACTAATTGATAGTTTTTCCCGTTGTTTCATTTCATGTGATTGATGCTTTACCATAAATCGTAGCCTCCTATAAAGTTATATTTTTCTGTTCTTCCTCTAAACTCATTGTCCACAAGCCTTTTTAATTGCACTATGGTCGCGATATTCCATTTTGAGCGCCAATTTTAGTAACAAAAAGTACTCCAATTGCAACGGCGGCGAATTCAGCCATTTGTACCTACTACATTGGCTGAGTAACTAAAAAAGTAAGCACTAACTTATCACCTTTATACACATACACTTTATAAATAAAGTAATCACCTTGCTAAAACAATTTTGTTCATCAATTTTCTTTTGATGTTTCAAACGATAATGTAGCCTCTGAACTAACCTTGCACTTGCTACCGACTGATTGCGTCCTCTGAAACTTAAATACAAATTATTCAATGTAATGTTATAGGACATGAATAACTACAATTGTCTCCCCTGTTAGAATTAAATCTTAATAATTGCTTTTTATGTAAGATGAAGGAAGTTAATTCTTTAAGCAAATTATAATTTACCTACTTTGAGTACGGTTTTTGGCCATCACACCTTTTTAGATATAAAGAACTTCCTTCCTTTTGTCCAAATGTTTGCATATTCTAACACCAAACAACATTTAATATCATTTTATAATTATTTATATTCAATAATAACACGCCCTAACATTTTGTCAATTAATAATTTTCTAAATAGACTGAATTGTTAAAAGGTGAATGACTCAGATATTACAATGCTGTTGTCTTTTTTAGGATTAATTCGTACTCCTATTGCGATGTCGACTATACTTGAAATTAAACTCTTAATTTCAATTTTTTTTAACCTTTTACTATTTTAGCAAGCTTGAGAGCACCGCTTTGGAGTTAGAACTAGTAGATTTATTAAATTATGTTGTCCATTTAAATAGACATAAAAAAGATTCAAACAGTAAGGCGTATTAACAAATTTCGTAATTCATTCTAATTTCGGGTTTTTACACACCGTTTCTTGGATACTTAGATTAAATAAATGTTAAAATTTGTTATTTATGAACGAGTAAATAGTTAAAAGACGTTAAAAAATGTGAAATAAGATTTTGTTTTTGTTGATTTTTTATAAAATGTTAGTACTTTAAGAGATAGTCTAAAGTAATGTTTTCCTATACTGCATTGAACCACTTGATATAACGTTCACAGGAGAACCGATTTCAAGGGGAAAAACTAAATTTTATCTTTACTTGTGTACGGTTTTCAAATTATGTGTAGTAAGTAAGTGTATGTCATATGACCTTTAAGGGCTGTACAAGATTTATACAGTAATCGGACCCGTCTTTCTAAACGAGGCTCGCCTTACTTAAGACGTGCGATTCGGCTAGCTGTATTTGTCGTAAGAGTTTATGAACCAGTACTTTCTTTGCACGATCAGCGCTTACGTAAACGTGGTAAAGCTTATGGGACCGCTTTAGGCGCGGTAGCATGTAAATTAACTCATATCCTCTTTGCAAACTGCAATACTTAGAGACAAGAAACCCTATGAACCACAGCCAATTATTGAATAATGATTTCTTAAATTCCAGCGACTTTTATTTTAGAAGAAGATTTTCCTATTTCCCTATTAAAATGTCAAAAGAACGGATCCAAAGGAGCTTCCATGGAATCCGCTCTTTTTTATTTTACTGGCGTTTTGTCCCAGCCTTTTTCCCAGGCTATCGTATGTTAATTAATTATTCGATGTGTAAAAAACTACACATGAACATTGGTATACTCGATATAACGAAAAGATGAAAAAGGAGATGTAATAATGATTAATAAAGCGATAAACTTTGCAACAGTAGCTCACTCCAACCAAACGAGAAAAGGAACAGTAATACCTTATATATTACATTGTCTTGAAGCAGGGACAATAGCTGCAAACTTATCGATGAAAAATGGAAAGATTGATGAAGATGTAGTAGCTGCTGCAATATTGCATGACACAATTGAAGATACATTCGTATCTTATGAATCGTTGAGGGAAATTTTCAATGAAAATATTGCAGACCTCGTTCAATCTCAGAGCGAAGATAAATCGAAAATGTGGCTCGACAGGAAACAAGCTATGATTGATTTTCTTAAAGCAAATAAATCAATCCAAGTCGAAATCGCCGTACTGGCTGATAAGCTATCGAATATAAGATCTATCTATCGGGATTATCAGATCATGCAAGAAGCATTATGGAAAAAATTCAATGCGGATAAAAACTGGCAATATTGGTACTATCAATCGATAGCGGATGCATTGTCACAAATTCGCTATACCGCTGAATTTAAAGAATATAAAGCGTTAATTACAAAAACATTTGAAAGTTAATAAAATACTCCATGGCCAAATATACGAACATAAAATGTGGTGCTCTAAATAGAGAAGCTAGAAGCAAAAATGAAATTCAAAAGAAACGTATCATGTTGTACCTTCCAAATTCATTTCTTTATTCCCACTAGTAACTTTTGAATTCACTCCCAAACAACCTGAGACTGCCAACATCAAATCAAAAGAGTAAGCCTAAGATAGACAGTAATTACCTTAAAATTAGACCTTGTTACTTCACAATTCTTGTAGGCATATGGATATTAATGAATAAATAAAAAATACGAAGGAGAAATTTAATGAACCATTACACTCTCCAGTTAAAAGGCGGGAAGTAAACATCTATTCTCCGATAATTAGTATGTTTGTGATTGAAGATGTGACGAATGAAGAAGTGAAAATCGCCTTAGCTTTACAAATGGAGTATACGGTAAAACTTGATTTCATAAAATTGCTCATAACGTTCCCCCATGGAGATACAACGATGGATGGCGAGGTGATCGTACATTAAGAAGCTGTATCTATCTATAATGAGTGGCATGATAAACCTATCAACGAATCGGGGTTCTTAATGAATATTATTCACTCATCGACGAGAAAATTGTTAAGTAAAAGATTTCGTGCATACAGATTGTTCCATAAAGGTCATTGATTAAATTAGGAGGTATGACGATGACGAATGTAAATATGATTAAAGCCGAGCATGGAAAGCCGTGTGTAATCGATTATGAAGGGAACATATTGATCGAGCCGAGAATAGATGTGGATACATTATTTTACCCATCTAACGGTTTAAGTATCGTCGGGAAGGGCGGGAAATACGGCTATATTAATCAATCTGGTAAATTGGTTATCCCCATGAAATATAAGAAAGCTTATCCATTTGCAGAAAATGGCTTAGCTTTCGTCGTATGCCAAAATGGTTTAGGTGGATATATGAACAAGGAAGGGGAGTTTATAATCGATCCGATATATGAAACTGGTTCCCTTTTCCGCTTCGGCTTTGCAGCTGTATCGAGAGATAACGAATATATATACATCTATAATAACGGAAGTAAGGCCATCAACAACACCTTCAAGTATGCAGGTGGGTTCTCTGATTGTGGCCTCGCAAAAGTAGTAGGGTTCGACGGAAAACATGCACTGATGGATACGACAAGCTTGGAGGTCCTTTCGTTGAAGCTTGGTTGCGAATTAGCAGGCTTTAAAGATGGAAGTAGAATTACGAAGTTCCGTAAAAATAACAGAGAAGCACTTATCAACGCTGCAGGTGAGATCATTACCGGATACTATGAAAAAATAATTATCTCTCCGTATAACCGTCTTCATCGATTCTTACGGAATGGATTGTGGGGATATCTCGATAATCAAGGAAACGAAGTCATCCCGAACATCTACAAAAAAGCATCCGCATTCGAAGCGTATAAACAATACAAGGTGGCCGCAGTGGAATCTTATCACCCCCTCGCAAAAAATAATGTTGTAAATCTCTATATCAATGAAAAAGATGAAATAGTTGACAGCAACTTAATCGAAGCAAGTAAGCAACACCTAATTGAAAAATTCCCCAAAGTGAACCGATTTAAAGCTCAGTTAGCATTGGCTATCAAAAAGGAAGAAGAAAAAGCGAAAACATATACTCAAGGAGGAGTAAAAAATAGGAATGAAAAACAACATAATGATGAACACAAAGAAAAAGCGCAAACTGGGAAAAACGAGCCAGCAAATGATGAGACGAATGACGAAAAAAATGACGATCGACAAGACATTGTAAATGAGGTACGATTTGAATCGAAGGAAGAAAAGTATTATGAACAGTTCATTGACGAGTCAAATATGGGTAGCCTTTATGAAGTCAGTATCTTCTTTAGGAATATGCCGATAAAAAAAGAAATATACGACTTTCTAAATGATGGATTAGCAGCGGGTATTATAGTAGTAGATATAAAAGTGAATTATGCTAGGTTATTGTGGCCAATTTCGGATTGGGAGGACCCAGGTGATATTGAAAATGCGCTATACTATCTCCTTGATGATGTAAGACTAGGAGAATATAAATATACGTATGTCGATTCCTATTACAGCACAACAAGCAATATAGAATAGAATTTATTATCTTATAAACCCCACTTGGATAGCTGCTGATAAAATATTAAAGGAATATAGCTAAGATTAAAGGAATATACCACACGAGAGGAATACTTATATGACGTATCAATTAAAAGACTACAAGAATTACTTAAAGAAGCTGGAGATGATTAAGGAGTATGACTGGGTACAAAAGTTTCTCGAATTAAAGGAGAAACCTAATTTCTGGACAATTATCGAATATGGAAGAGTGAAAAGTTCACAGGAAAGATCCGCTCATGAAACACGCTACTCCAAAATGATCCGCTGGTTGCTTGATCCGAATGAAACACACAATTTAGGAAATATCTTTGCCCATAAAATTCTCGACTTGGTTGCTGGTGAGTTGAAACATGACCCAGATAAAAACAAAGCAGTCAATGTGACGAACGAATTTATGAACATCGATGTTTTCTACAAAGATTTCTTGCAAAATATATGTATCGCAATTGAAGTAAAACAATTTGATAAAGAACGAATTTCAGAAGAAGGAATATCTCAACTGGATAATTATGAGGAATCATTGGAGGAATGGATAAAAGAGGGGAATAAAGAACTCCGGCCTTATTACATATTCTTGACCCCATTAAAAGATGTGCCCTCAAATGATAGGTGGCATGCTGTAGGCTATGTCGAATTAATCCAGATAATAGATAAAGTTTACGAGGAATACATATTAAAGTCAGATGATCGATACATAGAAGATACGAAAAAAATTATGATGGATTTTAAAGATGATTTAGAACGAACGATGTATTTGGAAATGAAAGACCGTGGCATTAACATACTTTCTCTAAACGAAGAAAAGCTTACAAAGGATTTGGCAAGAGAGATCCAATCAGAAACGGATTCCGAGCATCTAGACAAATTGATGGAGCTTGCGCAAGATGAGATACCGGTGTTGGAACAAGTAATCCTAATGATAGATGAATACATTGCGCGCCAAGACCGAACGCCAAATGTTGCTGTACAACTGCTTCTCAGAAAAATTTACAATTACCTTTCCGATGGGATGCAATTAAATACGGATGAAATAGTCGAATATAAAAATAGCGAAGAGACAATAGTCCCGTTAAAAAAGAATTTAATTGAAAAATATACTTTGGAATTATCCCATATAAGATTAACAGCTGATAAAGGACAGGGATTATATTTAACTCATAAAGAGGGGAAATATGAAATCTATTTTTCTGGAGCAGCAGGAGGGAATTTCCCAAATGATTATATTCATTTACGTCCACCGAAAGGCTTTAAGCGGACGACTGCTAGAGCTGTAAAGAAAGACCAGTTCAATGTAGATAAAAATCTAATATTGGAAAATAAAATAACCGATAGAAATGGTCATGTCATTGATCTGGAACAACTAATGGAAGAATACGTACTAAAAGGAATCAAGGAATTGGATGATTTCGCCATTGAGAGTAATTACAATAAGTAGGGTAATTGCTGAGTGTCACTACATTACGGAAAAAATTGTACCCACTATTTTTAAATAAAGATAACTAGAAAAAAACCAAGGTAATAATTCATGCGGAAGGTGATATACATGTGCGGTGGGGAAAATATCCTCATACTTGCTTTGTTAAAGATTTTACAAATACATTCCGACGAAGAGCATCCTTTGACGCAAAAAGAGATCATCGAAATTTTAGAAAATGATTATCTTATTGATGTCGACAGGAAAACCGTAAAAGATAACATGGAAAGGTTAATCAGATTCAGTGAACAGAGCGGAGAAAAAAATATCGGATATGATATAAAAGAACGAAAGACTACTAATAAAGAGACGAGCGAAGAAACAATAACAAAAGTATTCACCAACTTTTACTACGAACATGCTTTTACCCAATCGGAGCTTCGTCTCATCATTGACAGTCTTTTATTTTCCAAATATATCCCTGATAACCAACGGAAAGAATTGATCATTAAATTAGAAAATCTTACAAGCAACTATTTCGATTCAAAATCAAAGCATATCCTTAGCTTGTCGGATAGCTACCTTAAAAATAATCAATTGTTTTACAATATTGCTATTTTAGATGAAGCGATCAGTAAAAATGTTAAAGTTACTTTCAATTATAATAATTTTAACGTGGATGAAAACGCAAAATTGATATTTGAACCACGGAAAAATGAAGATGGAAGTCCAAAAGAATATATTATCAATCCTTATCAAATGGTTGCAGCAGACGGACGTTATTACTTAATTTGTAATAATGACCGATTTGATAACATTTCCCACTATCGTGTCGATCGGATTACAAATATCGGATTACTTGAAACAAATCGAAAATCTTTCAAAGCAATCAGTGGAGATAAACATGGGCTCGATTTAAAGAAATATATGGACGAGCACATTTATATGTTTTCGGGAGAGTCTGTCAGAGTTTCATTAAGATTAAAAAAGTATGCATTAAATGAATTCATTGGCTTTTTCAATCCAGAAAATATTCGTTTTTCTGATCAAACGGAAGATGAAGTGACTGCTAGAGTAAGAGTGAACCAGATGGCGATGCGAAATTGGGCATTACGATACGCACTTCAAGTAAAAGTGTTATCTCCCAAAAGTTTGGTGGAAGAAATAAGAAGCGATATCGAACAAGCGTGGAAAAACTATCAATGATTATACCATTCAGCGTTTAGAAAACCTCAAAAAATCTAGTAGTTTACGCGCGTAAGGCTTCATTTTATTTTTAGTAAAACTCATTTCTATTTTAGGAGCGATATTTTGAAAACTAGATATTTGACAAAATCACGATTTAAGCTAGGAATGGAGTGTCCGACGAAGCTTTTTTATGCCGGAAAAAAGGAATATGCGAACGAACAACTGGATGATCCGTTTTTAGAAGCTTTGGCAGAAGGCGGAATACAAGTTGGCGAACTAGCCAAAGCCTATTACCCTGGTGGACACAAAGTTGCGAGTCTCGATTATCATGCCGCTTTAAAAGAAACACAGGAACTTCTAATGCAAGAAAACTGCATCATTTATGAAGCGGCGATCAACTATGAAAATCTTTTCATTCGTGTAGATATCCTCGTAAAAGAGGGAAATGCCATTAAAATCATTGAAGTCAAATCGAAATCCGCAGCGCTTTTAAAGCATACATTGACAGATGAAACCATCCATCCACTATTCCAATATGAAAAAGGCAAAAAGAAGGGTGAAATAAGAAACCCATGGAAACCGTATGTATATGATATCTCGTTTCAAAACTATGTGGCAGAACATGCACTTCCAGAATATAAAATTTCACCTTATTTAATGTTGATTGATAAACAAGCAATATGTCCGACGAATGGATTAAACCAAAAATTCAAACTGAGAAAAGATGGGAAAAGTCATCGGTATTCTGTTCTAACGGAAGAGCTATCAAAAGAAGATTTATCCGTGCAATTGGTCGTTCCCATAGATATGAAAAACCTTTGCCACCAAGTAATCTATGAAAATACATATCCCTTTGAAGGTACGATGATCCCTTTTCCGGAATTGATAAAAAACTTTGCTGCACATTATGAAGCAGATCACCGGATGGAAGCGGCAATAAGCAGCAAATGTAAGCATTGTGAATTTAAAGCAAGTGAAGCGCAATTGCAAGAAGGGTTAAAAAGTGGCTATCACTAATGTTTTAAGAGCTATTTAAATTGGAAAGATGAGGATTTCGCGGAAGATAATATTTTCAGTTTATGGAACTTTAGAAATACCGATGAATTAATTAAACAAGGGAAAATAAAATTTTCAAATATAAACAAAGCAGATATCGGCTATGAGGAATCCAATCAGCTAGGACTATCGAATACACAAAGACAGTGGTTGCAAATTAAGAAATCACGGGAAAGGGATCGGACGATATATTTGGACAAACAAGGGCTTGAAAGTGAAATGAAAAAATGGACATTTCCCCTTCATTTTATCGACTTTGAAACAGCAACACCCGTCATTCCATTTAATAAGGGACGGAGACCGAATCAACTCATCGCTTTCCAATTTTCCCATCATATCGTACATGAGGATGGAACCATTGAACATAAAAGTCAATTTTTGCATACAGAGATCGGAGTCAACCCGAATTATGCGTTTATTCGAGCGCTGCATAAAGCTCTTGGAAATGATGAAGGAACGATATTTCGTTACTCATATCATGAAAACACCGTGTTAAATACTATTTATGATGAATTGACAGCCGATGAAGCTTTCATAGAGGATAAAGAAGAACTATGCGACTTTATCCGTTCCATTACGCAGCATAGATCCAATAATGAATCGATAAAAGGTCCAAGAAACATGGTCGACCTCCTGGAACTTGTGAAAAAATACTATTACGACCCATATATGAAAGGTTCAAATTCTATTAAAGTAGTGCTTCCAGCCGTATTAAACAGTTCCAATCATTTACAAGAAAAGTATTCCAAACCGATTTATGGTGCTGATGACGGGATTAAAAGTTTAAATTTTAAAAATGAAACATGGATTGAATTTGATAACGGAAAAGTTGCCGATCCTTATAAGCGTCTACCAAAACTATTCGAAGGTATTTCGGATGCAGATTTAGAACTAATCAACATTCATGCCGAATTGAATAATGGTAGTGCAGCTAGTGTAGCTTACGAAAGACTACAGATGGAAGATTCGCCATATCAAATAAGAGAGGAAATAGAGAAGGGACTATTAAAATATTGCGAGCTTGATACGTTAGCGATGGTTCTGATTTATGAAGCATGGATGGATATGATTAAAAAAGATTAGCTTTACCTTCATTTTTATACAGGAAAAAAGAATTGAACATTCCCAGCCCAAGATATGCGAAAATCATTTAGATGATCGCATATCTTATTTTCTTGCCCACTAAAATAAGAGTAAAATTACTAACATCATTTACTTATGATACGGTTCTCCGTTCGTCATTCACTGGTAAAACATCGCCAAAAAAAATTGAAGGTGGTGGGGGAGGTGTATCCCCCTCCTCAAACCATAATGTTATTGCCTTGATAGTCTTCCTATCAGGATTTAATTCTATCTTTTTTATAATAGAACGCATTAGCACCTTACGGGTTTTATTATCTGCTATTTCGTATAACCCATCAAAATCCTTTAATGCAGCCATTATTAAATCCTTATTAATATTTAATGAAGTTGAATGATTTCTTATATAAATTTCATACTCTTCCACTCTCTTTTCTAAACTTTCCCTTTCGCCAACCGTTTGTTCTAACATTAAATTATAATTGTTTTCTTTCTTTTCATTTTTTTCCTTAATTGCCTGTCTTGCTCTTAATAATAGATTTGCCTCTTCTTCCAATTTCTCTTTTAATTCCTTCTTTATAAATTCAAGTTCCTTACTATAATTCCGAATATCTTCACTACGTTTCTCCTCAATATTTTGACATACACCATCAATGATATTTGGTGAATCAATTAGACCTTTAATCTTTCGAATAACTTTCTTTTCAATATCTTCTTTAACAACTAAATTTGAGTTACATGCTGCTAAACCCCGTTGATGGAAGTTTTGACATTGATAGTATAAATAATAACTATTCTCCGATTTCTTTGTTTTTGACATTACCATTCCTTTACCACATTGAGGACACTTCAATATTCCTGATAATACAAACTCACCTTCAAAATTACTTGTCGTCCTCGTGTGCTTCTTTTGTTCTTCAGCAATAATTCGAACTCTCTCCCATAGATCTCTATCGATAATTGCTTCATGTTCTCCCTTTACTAACTCTACATTTTCCTGCTTACCACTTCTTCGTTTTTCACTCCAATTCCTATGTTTCCCCCATCGGATAAAGCCAGCATATGTAGGATTATCAAGTATGGTCTTGATGGAATTAATTCCAAATGGATTTCCCTTTTTTGTTTTAAAACCTTTAGTGTTTATATGGTTTACGATACTTTTATAACCATGACCTAATGACCTTAACTCAAATATTTCTTTGATTATGTTACTTTCGTTCTCGTTAATCACTAGATTTCCGTCAATTGTATCGTAACCTAGAATTTTCCCACCATTCCATTTTCCCTTTTCAGCCCTTTTCTGCATACCACTTCCAACTCTTTCAATAATTTGAGTTCTCTCGTACTCTGCAAAAGTACCTAATAGCGAAATGAACATATAACCATTGGCTGTAGAACTGTCAATATCACAAGTACTAATAAGTAATTTTTTATCAAAGGGTTTTAAGTAATTATTAATTAAACTTAGAACCTGCTCATTATTTCTAGAGAGCCTATCTACCTTCCATACAGCAATAGCATCAAATTTATCTAAATTTCTTATTAGCCTCTGTATGTTTGGGCGATCAAAATTCTTTCCTGAATATCCATCATCGATGAATACTTCTATTTTTTTATATCCTTTTCTTTCTAAATAAACTTTTAACTGTTCGACTTGGGATTCTAAAGAGAAACCTTTAACTTGTTCATCTAGAGAAACCCTTGCATAGATTGCAGCACTATTAAACATTGCTATCTCCCCTTTCCATTGTTAAGCACTTATAAAGTCGCTTTTCGTATCTATAGTCTTTTTTTGTACTCTCTCCCATAAATCTTGGTTAATTATAGGGGCATGATTTCCCTCTACAAATTGGATATTCGCATTCGAGTTACTATATAGTTTTTCATCTGATAGATTGTCTCTAATTAAACCAGCATAAATAGGATTTTTAAGTATAGTTCTTATAGAGTTACTTACAAAAGAATTCCCCTGCTTTGTCTTATAGCCTTTGTTATTCAGATATTCTGCAATACTTTTATAGGTGTTCATATCACTTCTTAGTTCAAAAATTTCTTTAACTATCATACTTTCCTTCTCATTAATTGTAAGCCTACCATTAAGTAAGTCGTATCCTAGCATAACTCTACCATTCCACTTACCCAAACTTGCCCTTCTCTTAAGTCCATGCCTAATACTTTCATTCCTCTGCGTCCATTCATACTTCCTAAAAGTGTTTATTAAAGAAAGAAATATGTAACCAGTTGGAGTTGAACTATCAACATCACAGGTACTTACCAATAACTTTTTGTTTAATGGTTCTAAATTGTTATTAATAAGTAAAATAACCTCATCATAATTCCTTGAGATCCTGTCTATGTTCGTCACAGCAATGGCTTCAAATTCTCCTAATTCACTCATAAGTCTTTTGAAACCGGGCCTAGAAAGGGAATTTCCTGTATAACCATCATCAACAAATACTTCAATTTTTTTATAGCCTTTATTATTTAAGTATGATCTTAAATGTTCAACCTGAATTTCAATATTAAATCCCTTTGCTTGCTCCACTGTAGCAACACGGGCGTAAATTGCAGCCTTTTTTGTCATTATTATTTCCCCTTTCTTTTTAGGCATATGAAGAATCATATTTCTTTCTTGTGTTCAAAATTTGTACTCTATTCCTTAACTCTTGCCCAATAATAGGTGGATATTTTCCAATTATAAACTGAGTATTTACAATCACTTCTATAGTCTCGTTTAATTTATCATCTGTAATTTCACCAGCATAATTAGGCTTATTGAGTACGTTTCTCATGGTAAGATTATTTTTCCGTTCCAAAATTCTTACGAATTCCTCCCTTGTACCTACGCGCATGTAGACAGCAGCAACAGCATTCATTTTTCCCATATTCTTCTCCCTTTCTTTTATACAATATTTAATGGGTATATCTATTTGATACTTTCGATCCTTGATGAATAAGTAGTTCTTGGACCTTATCCCATACCTCAGATGGGACAATCCCTTGATGGCTAAATGCAACAATAACCGTTTTGTTATCTTTCACATCGTCATAAAACAAATTACCAGTATAAAAGTAATTTTTAAGCATTGAACTAATCTCCATTGCGTTAAATCTGTGCTTATTCTCTGGAAATAAATCAGAATTATTTATCCCTTCAGTAACCTTTATTACAGATTGATATTTTATAAACAATCTAAATATCTCTCGAACCAACATAGCCTCATCTTCATTAACTTTTACTTGATCATCATTCTCTAATTTGTAACCAAACGGTACCTTTCTCGACATAATACCCCTCCATATCTTTCTATGTTATATTCTGCACCTTAACTTTATTGAAGATTCTGTGAATTGAGGTGGCAATATAGCCACCTTTTTTATTTAGATTTCTGTTCTGCATATGCTTTTACAAGTCGGGCTAATGTTTCAATCAGTTCTTTCTTTTTTAGTTCTTCCGTGGTCGGCAAAACTAATTCCTTGGATTTTGTAAGTATTGTCATGACGTAGCACCTCCCGTAATGCCTCCCTGCAACTTTTTGTATTTTAATTACTACTTCAAAACCGCTTTAATCTTTCATGGTTTTAGCAAACCAGATTTCTAAAGAGGAAATAAGTCATATCCAAAGTTTTTGTTCTGGATTGTAATAGAGCATTAGACTGTAAAGTACCTGTTGAAAATTCACCATTTTACTTGAAGTTATGTTTTCATAAACAAATTCGATTTTCTTTCCATTCTCGTGGGCAATCCTTACGGTCTTATGTAGGTCAACCAAGTCACTAAATACACCTACACTAAAAATCTGATATTCTTGGATGTCATTTCTTTTAAAAACATTCTCTAACTCTTCATTTGATGGATTTTCTAAATAGAGGTAGTTGTAAGATCCCCAATTAAGTGTCGAAAAACGCTCTCTTTGCATTTCTAATTCACTGTTAGAACCAAATAATAAAGTAACAATCCTTTTCTTCTTATCTTCATTTTCCATTTTATCTCCCCCATAATTCATTGAATTTTATAATGACAATCCTTAATACCCATTAAAGCACGTTCCAATTTTTACAAGAATCTCTCCAATAGGATACATTTCTTCCGAATTAATACCCTCTTCATCAATATGATAGTGGGCACCGTTTCCAAGCACCACTTCCGAGAACCACCAAAAGTCCTCCAAATCATCAAAGACCTCTACACTTGAAACATACACATCTTTGTAATCGTTGTTTCGTAGTACTTCCTCCACACCATCTAAGTCCATAATAGGATAATACTCAAAGCGTTCCCCTAATTGTCTTTCTAAGGGAGAAAAACGATCCACTAATTCATCCATTGCTTCGTAACCGAATGCAAATACTACTTTTTTATTTCCCAATGATAACTCTCCTTTCACATTAGATTTTGTTAATTTTCTGCAAGTGGCTCTGAGACTACTAATGTTTCTTTTCCTAACCATTGTTTTTTTAATAATTCAGGTTTAATTATGTAATCCTCATCAATAACTCTAAATCTGACATTCTTTCTAATAAATTGATTAAGAATCTTATCATTTGCAACTAGTTTTGGTGATATTATTAACACCGTTGACCCTTTCCTCAGTTTTGAAAAATATTCTCTTAAGCGGTTGTTTTCATAAGTTGAAATACCACGTGCGCTTCTTAAAATTAGATCATGTTTATCAGCAAAAGAAAGGGCGATTGTTAAATACATTAGAAATTCTTTATCTGCTTCCATTCGTTTTCCTTTGATTGACTCTGGCAATAAGGTGAAAAATGTTACTTCTTCCATAAATCATCATCTCCTTTAATGGTTTTATAGTTTTATATGGCTATTAATCACAGATCAATTAATTAACTAGTGAAATTTATTCGCAGCCATATTTACTTAAAATAATTTGAGCAGTTCTGGCATTTTAACTAGACGATTCGGCGTTAAAATCTCCACATTGTTTTCCAACAAACATGTGATTATTTCATTCCTCGAAGATTGATTACCTCCCAGAGACTTTTTACTTTTAATAATTACTCTCTTCAACTGCTCATCTAATGCCATAGTAATTAGCACATGCCGATTACACCTAATTCCAGAGTGATCAACTATGATGTAATCCCACTGACGACACTTTTCATTCTGGGAACAGAATTCTTGTAAGTATTGTCCATGCTTTATAATTCTTTCAGAAAGTTCTATTCCACTCGGCTCGTACACGTAAATTATTGTTTTATTCATACGACTAACTCCTTTACAATTGTTTCCACTATCCAAATCCAACTCTATAAAGAGTGCACGAAAATCAACTAAATTTTTCCATTAAAAAAAGTCCCCTCCTTTTCGTTACAAAATAAAAAAGAGCAAATAATCTTATACAAACATTCAATCGTAATTGAATACCTAAGAGGCACACTTAATACTTGGATAAGCCTGTGTAAACAGATATATACACTTATCCAAATGGGATGTATTAAAGTATATTTGTATAATTTTACTTGCTCTTTCGATTCTGTAATAAAAAGAAAGAGACTTAAATATATAAAAAGTATATAAAAATCTTGTAAAACTTTTTAAAGCATGTATATTTATATTGCGTATTTAATATACTACCATATGATTTTCTGCTTGTAAAGCAAATTTTATATTTTTTTAAGAGAAGGCCCCTAGGAAGCCTTCTCCCTCATATATGAAAGTATATTAAATATATTATATAAACATTGTATAACGTACTTGAGGAAAAATAAACAGATTTGCAAGTGGAGCAAGAAAATTGCCTGAGAGAATTAAATACCTACGAATCGGTGGAAGTACCCTATTAGTAATAATAATACAATTCCTATACACAAAAGTATATCGAGCCATGAAATAAGTTTCCCTTTCTCAACATTATTTTCATAATCTATTTTTGCCTTAACATATCCTCTGAGTACACAATACCAAGCGTATCCCCCAAACATAAGAAATAGAAACATATAAACATAAGATAGTATATTACCAATAAGAAATGACATTACCCAAATTAAAAAAGCATATAAAATTAACTTATAGCAAAATACCCTTAATACAAATCCTATCGGGAGACCCTTTTCTAACTCTGGTTTTTCTACGTAGTAACTAATGGTAAATATAATATTAAAAACTATTCCTCCAAGAAAAAATAAGAAAAAGGAATTAAAGAAAAATTCCCCAGTAGGAGTTTCGAAAAATATCCACACCATAGGTAAAAAGATAATAGTATAGAGAAAAGAAAAAAAACACATTAGTATTAATAAGGCCAATTTATGACAGCCCTTATCAACTATTAGACCCAATATCGCCACTCCCTTTCACACGTAAAATTATTCATTAATAACTGTTAATAAACCAACTCTATGTTATGCAAATGGTATTCATATCGTTTAATCTGCGACATCCCTATGTAGAAGTACCACCTTTAACGATCAAGAAATTCCATCCTTTTTTAAGGCAACCTTTACTAATGTAAAAGCCTGATAATCTGTTAGTTTTTTTATCTTTTTAAACATGGAATCTAAATTACCGTTCCATTTTATATCTACCATTTCATTAAGGTAATGATTAATGTTATCTATGATAATGTCATTGAAGGGAATTCCAAGAGGTGTTTCAGTCTTATTCCAAGTTTCTCTGACTAAGTCAATTTCACTTTCTAAAAACAGGGAGCGTATTCTTTTTTCTGATCTTGCTTCATTTTTGACTGCTGCATTAAGTTTTTTATTAATGAACTCTATCTGTTCCTTCGTATATCCTTCAAATTGATTATCCATTTATTAGTGCCTCCCTTCTGGTTCTTATGAATTCTCTTTTATGTAATGCTACAGAGATAGGGCAGTGATGTGTCCACGTCGCTATGGAGATCTATGTTTTTTTTGACAATGCTATATTCAAGCCCATATTTAATACATAAATTCGATAACCTCTTGAAGTTTTCCCAGTTACCCAATTCTTCGTAATCGTAAAGAATTACACGATCTACCTTGCTACAATCCATTGACTTGAAGTAGATTTCAAGTATATTAAGGTCAACCATTAAGTGCATCTCTAGTTTCTTATTAAAACATTTTGCATGTTCTTCCAGTCTCTTTTTTACTTCTGGATACTTTTCTCCATCAAATGTTATGCCAAAGTACATTCCCATAATTATCATCCTCCAAGTTGATTTGATGATAACTATAGCGCGAATCTAATCATCTTCAAGTATTTATCTTTAATTGATCGATAAACGAATTTTAATGAAGAACAAGTGGGCTTTAATACAATTGCAGGTTTTAACTACATATTAGAAACTGCACCTTATGTTTGGAATAGCCAAAATTGAACCTTTTGTAAATGTGGTGTATTCTGCTAAATTACGGGGAATTCGGGGGAAATAAAGGTTTACGATTAAATGTCGACTTAAATCTAATTCCTTCTAGTTCTTTCTTTTTATTTATTTTTTTCAATTTATTTCTCCTATATTAGGTATTTTTTTTATTTTTTTCATCTGTACTTAGTATTACCGAAGAGATTTGGGTTGGAAAAGAGTAATGTGGCGGCTAATAACTTTTCTCATTAATAATTATTAGCAATAATTATAATTGTTGTATTGGTTATAATCGTTAATACTCTTAATAACTATAAAAAACACTTATACTGATTAAAATTTAAACAATGATTAATAATGAATATTAAAAGAGCGCTCATTTATCTGAACGCTCAATTTAAAACTCTGTCTTTTTCAATGCATCTTTTAACTCCCGAATGGAGGGAGTTACATATATCCTTGTAGTATCAACACTACTGTGTCCAGCAAGTTCTGCAATAGATTGAATATCTACACCCTGCTGTGCTAACTGTTTGCAATATGTATGTCGGAGCGAGTGAGGGGTAATCTCTATTCCTAGTTGCCTACTATATTTCTTAAAAATATGCTGTATGGCTCTTGTAGTTATATAATTGCTTTTGCTGCTCACTAGCAAATAGTCGGATTGTTGATCACGCACCTTTAGCCAGTTATCTATTGCTTCCTTAGTATTTTCAGTCATAGGTACAATTCTGTATTTATCGCCCTTGCCGTTAATTCGTAAAATCGATCTTTGAACATCTATATCTGCTAACTTAACATCACACATTTCCTGTACACGAAGTCCTAAATTTACTGCTAAATAGACTATTGTTTGATGGAGTACTCCCTTTTTATAATTTTGCTGTTTTTCCAATTCTATAGCATGTAATAACTTACCAACTTCTTTTCTCGTTAGCCAACGTATGTTATTCTGTCTCTGAACCTTTTTGATTTTAATGTTATTTGCAAGATTAATATAAGTTGAACCAATAGTTACAAGAAATTCAGACCATTTCATTAAAGTTATTAATCTCCTATTTATTGTAGAAGGGGCAATTGTGGAGTCAGACTTGAGATGACGTTCATAATCCTTTAAATCCGTAGATGTGAGAATAGATATTAAATGAGGTGGTTCATATCTTTGCTGTATCCATTTGAAAAAATAGTTTAGATCCTGACTGTAACTTTTAATTGTGTTTAAACTCTTGTCATTCTCAAGAAGATAAATTTTAAATCTCTCAATTGATTGTGAAATTGTGACTGGAGCGGTGTTCATAATAATCCTCCCTGCTATGTTAT